>JBAIWU010000034.1:0-1515 GCA_037917155.1 Candidatus Eiseniibacteriota bacterium | reverse complement strand
CGGCGCAGCGCCTCGTCGAGCCGCGCGCGCGGACAGCCCGCGGCGAGCAGCATGTCGCCCCAGTACGCCAGGATCGGCGCCACCGTGCCCACACCCGGCGCCCCGGCTCCCGTCGCGTCCGCTCCGGCCGCGATCGCGGCGTCGAAGCCGCGCCGGCCCGCGATCTCGCCGCGGCGCACCGCGTCGGCGTCCGCGCCCACGCCGAGCCCCGCGAGCATCCCCGCGATCCACTCGAAGTCGAGCCGCACGAGCGTGCCGCCCGCGTCGAAGACGACCGCGTCGAGGGCCGGGCGCGCGCTCACGCGCGGGCCTCCTGCGCGCGGAACACGAGCCGCCGGCCGTCGAGCGTCCACGGCTCGGCGAGGAAGCGGCGCGCCGCCTCGGGATAGAGCGCGTGCTCGGCCGCGTGGAGGCGCGCCTCGAGCGTCGCGAGCGTGTCGCCGTCGTGCACCTCGACCGCCCGCTGCGCGACGATCGGGCCGCCGTCCATCGTCTCGTCGACCACGTGCACCGTGCAGCCGGTCACGCGCGCGCCGTGCCGCCACGCCTGGCCGATGGCGTCGAGCCCGGGGAACGCCGGCAGCAGCGACGGGTGGATGTTGAGCATGCGATCGGCGAACGCCTGCAGGAGCGGTGCGTGCAGCCGGCGCATGAAGCCGGCGAGCAGCACGAGGTCGACCCCGCGCTCGCGCAGCGCCTCGACCCACGGACCCTCGTCCTCGATGCGGCTGCGGAAGCGCCCCGCGGGCGGCACGAGCGCCTCGATCCCGAGCCTCCGCGCGCGCTCGAGCGCGAACGCCCCGGGCTGGTCGCAGAGCAGCGCCACGATCGAGCCGCCGAGGGCGCCGCGCGCGGCCGCGGACGCGAGCGCTTCGAAGTTCGAGCCATTGCCGGAGGCGAACACGGCAATACGCGCGGGCCGGTGAAGGAGCACGCCGCAATCTAGCCTGCCGGGCGCGCCAGCGGCAAGCGCGCCGCGGCCGCGATCCACGCGGCCCCGGGCGCACCCCGGCGCGCTCAGGGCCGCGGCGGGACCGGGCCCGCGAGGGCGGCGGCGCGTCCCGCACGCGGCGCACCGTGCCGCCAGTCGATGCGGCGGACGCCGGACGCCGAAAGCTCGTACCAGACCGCGCCTTCGCGGTCCGTCCGGTCGAGCGTCGCGCCGGTGGCCGCGAGCCGCGCGAGCGCGCGCGGATCCGGATGCCCGTACGCGTTGCGCCGCCCGACCGAGAGCAGCACGCGCCGCGGCGCGACGGCGCGCACGAACGCGGCCCCGCTCGAGGTGTTCGAGCCGTGGTGGCCGGCCTTGAGCACGGCGACGCCGGGCGCGGTCGCCAGGCGCGTCTCGACGAGCGTGTCCGCGTCCGCCGCGAGCAGCACGCGGCCCTCGCCCCCGCCGGCCTCGAGCACGAGCGCTGCCGCGTTGTCGCCGCGGAGAGCGAGCGGCGCGTCGGGCTCGCCGGCGCGGGGCGGCCAGAGCACGCGCACGCACGGCGCGCGCCGCAGCGTGTCGCC
>JBAIWU010000033.1:0-2980 GCA_037917155.1 Candidatus Eiseniibacteriota bacterium | reverse complement strand
GCCGCGGCTGCGCGGCCCCGCGTGCCGGCCGCATGCTCGCCGCTCGCACGCCGGCCGCGCGCGCCCCCGCGGCGCGGCCTTGGGCGTGCAGTGAACCTGTGGGAAGGTTGCCCTCTCGTGATTCCCGATCTCGCCTCGCGCCGCGCGCTCGCGGTGGTCGCGGTCCTGGTGGCCGTGCTGGTCGCGCTGCCGCGTTTCCTCACGCACGCGCCCTACCAGCGGCTGGGCGCGTACGTGCACCGCGGCGTCGTCGACCGTGTCGTGGGCCCGCCCGCCGACGGGCTGCTGCTGCCCGGGGACCGGCTGCTGCGACTCGACACGCTCCAGCTCGCGCGTCGCGAGGTGCGCGACTCGCTTCGCACGCACGGCTGGCCCCGGGGGCCGTTCACGCTGACCGTCGAGCGCGCCGGGCACGAGGTGAGCCTCACCGTGCCGCCCGTCCACCTGTCGGCGTGGGCGCGCCTGCGCTTCTACTTCTATCCCATCGCCGCGGTCATCGCGGCGCCGATCGTGGCGTTTCTGCTCGTGTGGCGCCGGCCCGACCTGCCCACCGCGTGGGCGTTCCTGTGGTTCGCGGTTCTGCAGGGGCTGAGCGTGATGTACGGCCTCTACCAGTTCCCGCAGGGCGAGTTCAGCCCCGCCTTCCGCGCCTACCTGCGCGCCTATGAGTGGCTGTCGTGGCTGTACCCGGCGAGCTTCGTGCATTTCATGTCGGTGTTCCCGCGCCCGCGCTGGCGGCTGCGCGGCGCCTGGCGCAACCCGTGGTTCCTGCTCACCGTGGCCGCGTACCTGGCGCCGATGCTGCTGTGGGCGTTCGCGTCGCGCCCGGCCGGAAGCCCGTCCGACGTGACCTACAACTGGTACCAGGCGATCGCGCTCTCGGTCGGCATCGCCTCGCTGGTCGAGCGCTACGCGCGCACGGGCCCCGACTGGCGGCCCGGCGCGCACCAGCGCGCGCTCGCGATGCTCGCCGCCTTCGCCATCCTCAGCAGCGCGGCGCTCAACCTGATCGCGGCCGATCCGCGCTTCCAGGCGGCGATGCCGTCGTCGGCGCTGCGGCTGGTGTTCACCGGCATCCTCGTGGCGTGGCTCACCGCGCCGTTCATCTTCGCCTACCTCGTGGCCAACGATCCGCTGTTCGACCCGCGCCGCATCGTGGCCGGCGGCCTGCCGTGGGCGCTGCTCTCGTTCGTGCTGGGGGGCATCTACCTCGGCGTCGTGCTGGTGGGCCAGCGGATCTTCTCGTCCGTGACCGGCGAGCAGACGCTGCTCATCAGCCTGCTGGCCGCGCTCGCGCTCGCGTTCGCGTTCGCGCCGCTGCACGAGCGGCTACAGCGCGCGATCGACCGGTTGGTCGGGCGCGACCCGGTGGCGCTGCGGCGCGCGCTCGACAGCGCCGGCCGCGACCTGCTCTCGGCGCTCGATCCCGCCGAGGTGCGCGGCGCGGTCGAGGCGGGGATCGCGCGCGGGCTGCGCCGCGCGCTGCCGATCGCGTGGACGGGCGAGGGCGCACCGCGCGTCGCCGATCCCGAGGCGGTGCCGGAGCACGCGCGCGCCGACATCGCCGCGCTGCTGCGGCAGGCCGCGATCCGGCTCGACAACCTGCGGCTGGCCGAGGAGCGCGCGGCCGCGGAGCGGCACTCGGTCGAGATGCGCGAGGCGGCCACGCGCGCCGAGCTGCGCGCGCTGCAGGCGCAGGTGCAGCCGCACTTCCTCTTCAACGCGCTCAACGCGCTCGCGTACCTGACCGAGACCGACCCGCCCGCGGCGCAGCGCTTCACCGAACGCCTCGCGGACATGCTGCGTTACACGGTCGAGGCGGGCAAGCGCCCGGCGGCGCTGCTGTCGGACGAGATCGCGTTCGTGGAGGACTACCTCGGCGTGGCCCGCGAGCGCTACGAGAACACGCTCGAGTTCCGATTCGAGGGCGAGCCGGCGCTGCTCTCGGCGGCGGTGCCGCCGCTGCTGCTGCAGCCGCTCGTCGAGAACAGCATGAAGCACGGCATGGGGCCGGACGGCGCGACGCTGCACATGACGCTCTCCGCGCGCCGCTGCGGCGGGCGGCTGGAGCTGGAGTTCGCCGACGACGGCGGGCCGCACGGCAACGGCGGCCCGGGGCTCGGGGTCGGCCTGGAGAACCTCGAACAGCGCCTCCGCCGGTTCGCCGGCGCCGAGGCGCACGTGGACGCGGGCCCGCGCGAAGGCGGCGGTTACGTCGTGCGCATGCGCTGGCCGCAGGTGGAGGGAGGCACGCGGTGACGCAGGTGAAGCGGCTGCGCGTGGTGATCGCGGACGACGAGCCGCGCGCCCGCCAGTTCCTGGAGCGGCTGCTGGGCGAGCACGAGGGCGTCGAGGTGGCCGGATCGGCCCGCAACGGCGCGGAGGCGTTCGCGCAGATCGCGCGCGTGCGGCCGGACGCGGTGTTCCTCGACATCCACATGCCCGACATCTCCGGCCTGGAAGTGGCGCGGCACCTGAAGGGTCCGGACGCGCCCATCGTCGTGTTCGTGACCGCGTACGACCAGCACGCGGTCGAAGCGTTCGAGCTGGCGGCGCTCGACTATGTGCTCAAGCCCATCCGGCGCGAGCGGCTCGCCGAGACCGTCGAGCGCGTCCGCGCCGAGGCGGAGTCGGGCGGCCGGCGCGCGGGCCACGCGACCGCCGTGCGCGAGGCGCTGGAGTCGGAGCCGCTGCGGCGCGACGCGCAGCCGCTGCTGCGGCTGCCGGTGCGCCACCGTCGCGAGGTGCGCCTGCTCGACCTCGCCGACGTGCCGCTCGTCTTCTCGCGCGACCGCCTCGTGCTGGCACGCAGCGAGGGCAAGGAGTTCCTCGTCGACTACACGCTGCAGGAGCTCGAGTCGCGGCTGCCCGACGGGCAGTTCGTGCGCGTGCACCGCGGCGCGCTGGTCAACGTCAACGCGATCGAGAGCTACGGCGCCGAGGACGGCGTGCTCGTGCTGCGGCTCAAGGACGGCACCCG
>JBAIWU010000032.1:0-6520 GCA_037917155.1 Candidatus Eiseniibacteriota bacterium | reverse complement strand
TCCTCGCCGCCGCCGAGGCGGCCGAGCTGCACGAGGCGATCCGCGCCGCGTTCGCCGGGCGCTGGCCCATCTCGACGCGCACCGGCGTCGAGACGCGCGTGCGCCGGGCGCGCGGCGGCCGGCCGCGGCACTCGGGCTTCGCGCTCAACGACGCGGTCGTGCGGAGCGCCGTCAGTTACGCGGCCGTGCACCTGCGCGTCACCGCGCTCGGACACGACCTCGGCCACCTCGTCGCCGACGGCCTCATCGCGTCGAGCGCCTCGGGCTCGACCGCGTACGCGCTCTCCGCGGGCGGCCCCATGGTGGCGCCGGACCTGCACGCGCTCGTCGTCACGCCCGCTTGCGCGCATGCGCTCGGCAGCCGCTCGCTCGTGCTCGCGCCCGGCTCCGCCGTGACCGCGCGCGTGCTGAGCCCGGGACCCGCGCTGCTCGTGCTCGACGGCCAGGACCCGCTCGAGCTGTCGCGCGGAGACGAGGTCGAGATCCGGCTCGCCAGGCAGGTCGTGCGCGTGTTCGAGAATCCCGCGCGGCCGTTCCTCTACACGCTGCAGTCCAAGCTCGGCTGGCAGGGGAGCGAGCGCAGGAGCCTGTAGGGGCGGAGGGAGAGTATCCGCCCGGGCGTCTCCCCGGCGCCCGGCCGGCCCCGCACGCCTCGCCGTCGGATCACGCTGTTCGCAGCCGATCGTCATGGGCTCGCCACCGCCTGCCGCGGCTCGAGCCCCCCGTGAGGCGATCGGTTCACCGAGACGCGGCGCGAGGCCCGCGATCACGCTTTTCATCTTCCTTGCTTGACGCGATTGCGCACGCGAAGACCCGAACGACGAGCATCCGTCGCCGAACGTTCGCATGCGCGCTGCGGACGGCCCTGGTTGGCCTCGCGCGAGGCAGCGCAGCAACGTTGTCGCGGAGCCGCGCGCTTCGCTGCGCGCGAGCATCCTCGGGCGTCGCATGGGCGCGTGATATGAAGTGCACGCGCCCCGCCGAACACCCGCCCCCGCGGGATGAGCTCCGTGAACTTCTGGTCGCTGACACACCTCGCCGACCACGACCTGACTCGTGACCTCGCCACCAGCGTCTCCAAGGACCGGCACACCACCGCCCTGCTTCTCGCCCAGATCGCCGAGTTCGACGCCCGTCGGCTCTATGCATCGGCTGCTTGCTCGTCCATGTTCGAGTTCTGCGTGCGCGAGCACCGCATGTCCGAGGACGTGGCGTACAAGCGCATTCGCGTGGCTCGCACGGCCCGGCAGCACCCCGCCGTCTACCCTGCGCTCGTGGATGGCCGGCTCAACCTCAGCGGCGTTCTACTCCTGGCGCCGTTCCTGAGGGGCGGAAGCGCGGGGGAGCTGATCGCGGCGGCCTCCGGCATGACCAACGCGCAGATCGAGCAGCTGCTTGCGGAACGCTTTCCGCAGCCGGCCCCGAGGGACCTCGTCGGGCCGGTGGCGACCGCGCCCGGCCGCGCGGCCTCGGTGGGCCAACTGGCCGTACGGCCAGTTGGCATGTCGGATTCACAACGAATTGAAGCGGGGGGCGCACCAGAGGCGGCAACCCAGCCGTCCCGACGAGCCCGCCTCGCACCGCTTGCGCCCGGGCGCTTCGCGCTGCAGGTGACGATCTCCGGGACGACGCGAGACAAGCTGCGCCGCGCCCAGGAGCTGCTGGGCCACGCGATTCCCTCCGGTGACCTCGACGCCGTGCTCGAGCGAGCCCTGGACGCGCTGATCGAGAAGCTCGAGCGCCGCAAGTTCGGCGCGACGGACAAGCCCCGTGCGCGCTCTCGCCGCAGTGTCAATCCCCGCCGGATTCCCGCGGCCATTCGCCGCGAGGTCTTCGAACGCGACGGCGGCCGCTGCACGTTCGTGAGTGCCAGCGGCCGGCGCTGCGAGTCGCGGACGCGGCTCGAGTTCGACCATGCGACACCCGTCGCCCGCGGTGGCGAGACGAGCGTCGCCAACCTGCGCCTGCGCTGCCGCGCCCACAACCAGCACGACGCCGACCGCGCGTTCGGGCCTGGATTCATGGCGCGCAAGCGGGAGGGAGGAAAGCGGCTCCCGAGGCCACACATCGACGCCCTGGACCAGCGCCGCGCCACGTTCGAACGCGAGCGGGCCGCCGCACACGACACCTGCCAGCCCAACGCCGACGTGATTCCCTGGCTCCGCCAGCTCGGCTTCCGCCCGGACGAAGCCCGACGCGCCGCCGCAGGCTGCGCCTCGCCGCCCGACGCGCCACTGGACGAACGCGTGCGGGCGGCGCTCCGGCGTCTGGCCCCGCCCTGCACGCACGCCCCCGCGCCAAGCGCAGCTCCACCCACATGACCCGCGCCCGTACGCCGCAGCCGGCGGAGCGCAGGCGGGCGTCACGCACGGCACGGGCGAGAGCGCGCGGAGGGACGTTCGGGTCGTGCGGGGAGCGACGGGTCCCGCGCGAGCATGGCACCCGCCGAAGCCCCGCCAGCGTCGCCCCTCGTCGCGCCGGAGCCGGCCACCGCGCCCGCCGAAGTCTCGCGGGCGCCGCCCTCGTCGGAAGCGATCCCGAATCGCGACCCTCGCGCCCTCTGGCGCATCCGCGCCCCGGCGGCTATCGTGCCGGGACCCTGTCCGTGCATCGCCCCCAGGAGCTCCGCGCATGCTCGAACGCCTCGTCATCCGTGACCTCGCGCTGGTGGAGCGCGCCGAGATCGAGCTCGACGCCGGCCTGCACGTGGTCACCGGCGAGACCGGAGCGGGCAAGTCGCTCGCGGTGGACTCGCTCGGGCTGCTCGTGGGCGCCCGCGCCGACGCCGACGTCGTCCGCGAGGGCGCGAAGACGGCGAGCGTGCAGGGCGAGTTCCGGCTCGGGCCCGATACGGCCCGGCGCGCGAATGCGCTGCTCGAGGAGTGGGGGATCGAGTTCGACGGCGAGACCCTCATCGTCCGCCGCGACGTGTCCGCCGAGGGCCGCAGCCGCGCGCAGGTCAACGACACCACGGTGACGCTCGCCAGCCTCAAGCGCCTCGGCGAGCTGCTGCTCGACCTGCACGGCCAGCACGAGCACCAGAGCCTGCTGCGCGAGGGCGCCGCGCTCGCCACGCTCGACCGGCTGGGCGGCCTCGAGGACGAGCGCGCGGCCTACGGCGAGACGCTCGCGGCGCTGCGCGAGGCGCAGGGCGAACTGGCGCGGCTTCAGGAGTCGCTGGCGACGTTCGCCGAGCGCCGCGACTACCTCGCCGCGGCGGCGCAGGAACTCGCGAACGCGCGGCTCGCCGAGGGCGAGGACGAGCAGCTCCGCGTGGACGCGGCGCGCCTCGCGCACGCGGACCGGCTGCGCTCGCTCGCCGCCGACGCACTCGAACGGCTCACCGAGGGCGAGGCGGCCGCGAGCGGCTCGCTCGGCGCCGCGCGCCACGCGCTCGAGCAGGCGGCGGCGCTCGATCCCTCGCTCGAAGAGGTGGTCGCGCCGGTGCGCGAGGCGGCGATCGCGGCGGAGGAGGCCGCGCGCGCGCTCGCGGCGTACCTCGACACGCTCGAGGCCGACCCCGCCGCCCTCGAGGCGGTCGAGGCGCGGCGCGAGCTGATCGCACGCCTCACGCGCAAGTACCGCCGCTCCGTGCCCGAGCTGCTGGCGTGGCAGGAGGAGCTGCGCGCCGAGCTCTCGGAGGGCGACGATGGCGAGGGCGCGCTCGAGCGCGCGCGGACGCGGCACGCCGAGGCCGAGCGCGTGTGCCTCGCGCACGGCCGGGCGCTCACGAACCGGCGCGCGGCCGCCGCGAAGCAGTGGAGCGACGCGCTCACGCGCGAGCTGCGGCCGCTCGGGTTCCAGCACGCGCGCATCGCGTTCGACGTGCTGCCGGTCGCCGACGGCAGGCCGGGGCCCGCGGGGCTCGACGAAGTGCTGCTCCAGTTCACGCCCAATCCCGGCGAGCCCGGCCGGCCGTTGCAGCGGATCGCCTCCGGGGGCGAGCTCTCGAGGGTCATGCTGGCCCTCAAGTGCGCCCTGCAAGCCCGTGACCGCGTTGACCTTCTGGTCTTCGACGAAGTAGATTCAGGAATCGGCGGTGCCGTCGCACAGGCGGTCGGGGAGCGTCTCCGGCAGCTGGCCGAGCACCGCCAGGTCGTTTGTGTGACGCACCTGCCCATGATCGCCGCCTTGGGCCGCCACCACTTCGCCGTGTCGAAGGGCCTCGCGAACGGGCGCACCCATGCCCGGATCGCCCGCCTCGCCGCCGCGGAGCGCATCGAGGAGGTGGCGCGGATGCTGGCCGGCGAGCGGGTGACCGAGACCACCCGGCGGCAGGCGCGCGAGCTCCTGGCCCCGGGCGCGAAAGGAAGCTGAGGCGGCGCCCGGGCGCCGCGCTGCCCCCATGATCGTTCCGACCCGATCCGAGTTCCACGCGCTGGCGAAGACCGGCAAGCTGGTGCCCGTCTATCGCGAGGTGTTCGCCGACCACGACACGCCGGTCTCCGCGTTCCGGAAGATCCACGACGGGACGTACGGCTTCCTGCTCGAGAGCGTCGAGGGCGGCGAGAAGTGGGGGCGGTACTCGCTGCTCGGCAGCCGCCCCTCGCTCGTGTTCGTCGCGCGCGGCGAACGCTGCGAGCTGCTGCGCGGCGGACGGCACGAGCCGCTCGCGGGCCACCCGATCGAGGAGCTCTCGGCGCTGCTGCGCGAGCACCAGGCCGTGGCGCTGCCGGGGCTGCCGCGCTTCTGCGGCGGCGCGGTCGGCTACCTCGCGTACGACGCGGTGCGCTGGTTCGAGCGGCTGCCGTCGAGGGCCGCCGACGAGCTCCACCTGCCCGACGCCGTGTTCCTCTTCGGCGACGTCGTCAGCGTGTTCGACAACCTGACCCACACGATGAAGGTCGTGACGCACGCTCGCGGCGGCAGCGACGCCAACGCGGCGTACGACGCCGCGGTCGCGCGACTGAACGCGGAGGTCGAGCGGCTGCGCAAGCCGCTCGCGTGGATCGAGCCGCCGGCGTGGGGCGAGGCGGGCGAGCCGCAGTCGACGGTGGACCGCGCGCGCTACATGGCCGCGGTCGAGACGGCCAAGGAGCACATCCGCGCCGGCGACATCTTCCAGGTCGTGCTCAGCCACCGCATGAGTGCCGACGTCTCCCAGCCGCCGTTCGAGGGCTACCGCGCCCTGCGCGTGACGAACCCGTCGCCCTACATGTACTTCCTGCAGCTCGGCGACTTCGCGATCGTCGGCAGCTCGCCCGAGGTGCTCGTGCGCCGCACCGACGGAACGATCGAGGTGCGCCCGATCGCGGGCACGCGGCCGCGCGGACGCAGCGTCGACGAGGACCGCCAGCTCGAGCAGGAGCTGCTCGCCGACGAGAAGGAGCGCGCCGAGCACGTCATGCTCGTCGACCTGGGGCGGAACGACGTCGGCCGCGTCTCCGACTACGGCACGGTCGAAACGAACGAGTACATGACCGTGGAGCGCTACTCGCAGGTCATGCACCTCGTCTCCAACGTGCGCGGGCGGCTGCGCGGCGAGATGTCGCCGCTCGACATCGTGCGCGCCACGTTCCCCGCGGGCACGCTCTCGGGCGCGCCCAAGGTGCGCGCCATGGAGATCATCGAGGAGCTCGAGCCCGTGCGGCGCGCGATCTACGGCGGCGCCGTGGGCCACTTCGACTACCACGGCAACCTCGACCTCGCGATCGCCATCCGCACGCTCGTCTATGCGCACGGCCGCGCGTACTGGGGCGTGGGCGCGGGCATCGTGGCCGACTCCGATCCGGAGCGCGAATGGGAGGAGACCATGAACAAGGGCCGGGCTCTCTGGCTGGCGGTGCAGCGGGCGGAACGGGGCGCGCGATGATCGCGGTGATCGACAACTACGACTCGTTCACCTACAACCTCGTCCAGTACGTCGGCGCGCTGGGGGAGGAAGTCGTGGTGAAGCGCAACGACGCGGTCACGGTGGACGAGCTCCGCTCGATGGGGCCCGACGGCCTCCTCGTCTCGCCCGGCCCGGGCGAGCCGCGCGACGCGGGCATCTCCGAGGATGCCATTCGCGCGTTCTCCGGCGCGGTGCCGGTGCTCGGCGTGTGCCTCGGCCACCAGGCGATCGGCGAGGTGTTCGGCGGGCGCGTCGTCCGCGCGCCGCGGCTGATGCACGGCAAGACGAGCCCCATCCTGCACAAGGGCCGCGGGCTGTTCGCGGGCCTCGACAACCCGTTCGAGGCCACGCGGTATCATTCGCTCATCGTCGAGCGGGAGGGGCTGCCGGACGTGCTCGAGCCGGTGGCCTGGACGCCCGAAGGCGAGCTGATGGGCCTCAAGCACAGGACGCACGAGACCTGGGGCGTGCAGTTCCACCCGGAGTCCGTGCTGACGCCGCAGGGGCTCAAGCTGATCGAGAACTTCCTGACCCTGTGCCGCCAGCAGAGGAGAGTGCCGCGTTGATCCAGTCCGCCATCGCCCGCGCCGTCGCCGGGGACGACCTGTCCCGCGACCTCGCCCGCGCCACCATGCAGCAGATCCTCGCCGGCGAGGCGACGCCCTCGCAGATCGCGGGGCTTGCGGT
>JBAIWU010000031.1:0-6327 GCA_037917155.1 Candidatus Eiseniibacteriota bacterium | reverse complement strand
GTCGTGACCGGCCCGCCGCCCGGGCCGGTCACGGCCGACGACACGACGCCCGGGGCTTCGATGCGAAGCCCCGGGCGTCGCGCGTTCTCTGGCGGAGCCCCTCGAGTTCGATATGCTGCCGGGCGCTCAGTGATAGCGGGCCTTGATCGCGCCCCAGGTCGCGGACTTCGCGGGCGTCGCATCGACGCCGAACTTCATGACGCCGGTGGCGATGGTCACGTAGGTATCGCCCCGATCGTCCACGGCCACGCCGTTGGGGCCGTAGCCGAGCCAGGTCGCGTCCCATTGCGTCTCGAAGGCGCCCCCGGTCGTGAACACCTGCAGGCGGCCCGAGTTGTCCACCACGTAGACGTTGCCGAACCGGTCCGCCGCGACCCCCTTCGGGAACCAGAGCTGCCCCGGACCTGTCCCGGGCGTGCCCCATTGTCCGAGGTAGAGGCCGTTGCTCGTGAATTTCTCGATGCGGCCGCCGCCGAAGTCCCCGCAGTAGACGTTCCCATCCGCATCGACGGCGATCCCGTACGTCTGGTCGAACTGCCCGTTCCCCGTTCCGGGCGTGCCCCATTCGGTGACGAAGACGCCATTGTCGTGGAACTTCTCGATGCGACCGTACCAGTAGTCGGCCACGTAGACGTCGCCCAGGGCGTCGAACGCCAGGTACGTCGGAGCCGTGAACTGCCCCGGGCCGCGGCCAGAGCGACCCCATTGCGTGAGGTAGGTCCCGTCGCTCCGGAACACCTCGATGCGGTTGTTGCCCTGGTCCACGACGTAGATGTTGCCGTTGGGCGCGATGGCGATCCCGAACGGGCCGTTGAGCTGTCCGTTCCCGCTGCCCAGCGTGCCGAACTGCGAGAGGTAGTCGCCCGTGCGGGTGAACTTCTGGATCCGGTTGTTGCCCCAGTCCGCGACATAGACGTTGCCGCTGGCGTCCAACGCCACGCCCTTGGGGCTGATGAACTGGCCGTCCCCGCTCCCGCTGGGGCCCCATACGGAAATGAGGCCCGCCCGCACGGGTGACGAGAGCAGTGGAACCAGGGTCGCGAGGGACATGAGACCGAAGGCGAAGACTCGGCGGACCATGGGCGGCCTCTCGATGGGTGGGGCGCGATCGGGGGCGGTACGCGTCGCTGTGCCATGAGCCTACGCCTGCGTCCGCGGGGCGTCGCCACGGCGCGGGGCTTCCATTCTCCGCGTGGGGCTCCCCGATCGCCGACGCCTGCGAGCGCTGCCGACGGACACTCCTGCAGGCGGGCAGGCACGTTCTGGGAGATCGCCCCGTGATCCGAAGGCGCACCGCAACCTGACACTGCGCGGTCCGTTGGTGCCGGGAGCGGAACGGGCACCTGGACGATCTTGCCGTCAGCGGATCTCGAGGGGCGCGCTGCGAAGTCCCTGCTCGGTGGCTAGTGAATGATCACCAGCTTGCGCTGCACGCTGGCGGCGCCGGTCTTGAGGCGCACGAGGTACACGCCCGGGGGCAGGGCGCGTGCGTCGAAGGACGCCGTGAAGCGCCCGGCCTCGCGTGGCCCCTCGGCGAGCACGGCGACCTCGCGCCCCTTGACGTCGAGCACGCTCAGTCGAAGCGATGCGGTGGCGGGCACGGTGAACGTGAAACGGGCGCGGTCGCGAACGGGATTCGGGTACGGAGCCGCCAGCGCGATCACGAATGGGTGCGCCGGACCCGCGACTCCGAGCGTGGGATCGAAGAGCGTCGATGCGCCCCGGCTCCGATCGGTCTGCATGGCGCCGAACCAGTCCCGCACGTCGACGCGCAGGTACGTGTCCGAGGAGGGCGGTCCGGTGACGCGCCAGTCGTAGGTCGTCCGGCCGCAGATGCCGGCGGCGATCAGCTCCCACGGGCCACCGGGTCCGCTGCGCGACACGTAGACGTCGGCGGATTGCTGGCCGAACACGCCTCCAGCCGGCAGCCACTGGATCGTGCACACGCTGCCGATGCCGATCATGGAACCCTCTCCCGGTTGGGCGAGAGCGACGGACTGCGGCGCGAACGAGGCGGGATCCACCAGGCGCGACAGGTTGCGCGGCCCGGAGGCGGGCCAGAGGTCCGGATAGGTCTGTCCGTTCGTGACCAGGTCCCCGGTCCGGACGCTCAGGCAGCTGGGATAGACGTACCAGACCGTCCCCATGTCGTCCGCGAGCATCGCTCCCGTCGCCGCGTCGACCGCGGCGTGCGTGTAGTGGGCGGGCCCGCCCGAGATCGAGAAGTTGCCGAACACCCAGACCTTCGAGCCCAGGGCGGCGATGGGCCGGGTGTCCCCGAAGCTGGGCTGTGACGTGCTCCACCCCTGGACGAGATCGCCCGTCTTGGCGAGGACGGCCGCCGCGTGCTGCTTGCCGAACCCACTGACGTGCGTGAACGGTCCGCTGATGTACAGCACGTTGCCCTGGAGCGCGAGGCTTCCCACCGTCTCGTCGGGCAGTGGGTCCCATCCCTGGCGCGGGCTGCCGCTCTGCAGGTCCACCGCCACCAGTCGCGGGCTCGAGATGCCGCCCACCGACGTGAACGCGCCCCCGACATAGAGCGAGGAGGAGTCGGCGCCCATGGCGTAGGTCCTGCCGCCGGAGAGATCGAGGTTCCACGCCCGCGGGACACCGGTCACGGCGTCGACCACCGCCAACCCCGCGTGCGCCTGGCCCGCGACCTTGGTGAAGTTTCCTGCCAGGCCGACGTTCGTACCGCTCGCGGCGAGGTTCGTGATGCCGGGCGGCCAATTGCTCGAGACGAGCGCCGGGCTCCAGGGAAGCATGGCACCGGTCGCCCGATCGAGCGCCGAAAGGCACGTACCGCTGGAGGTCCCGCCCGCGTAGAGCGTCGATCCCAGGTACGCCATCGCGGACACGTCGAAGGTGACCGGCGTGGCCGGTTTCCAGGGCAGAACCGATCCGCTCGCCATGTCGATCGCCGCGAGATGGTTGCGGTCCACCAGCCCCGCCATCTTGAAATCACCGCCGACACACACCCGACCGGCGCCGACGCCGAACGCGCGCGCCGTGGCATCGAGCCCGGGCGCCCACCCCTGCACGGCGCCGGTGGACGCGTCCAGCGCGAGCGCGCCCTCCGTGCGCCCGCCTTCATTGGCCGGGTAGTAACCGAAGTTGCCGCCCAGGTAGACCGTGTTGCCGTCCACGGCGACCGCGTTGACCGCCGAGGTGCGGTAGGCGGACGGCAGCACCCAGGGCAGGAGAGCGCCGGATTCAGCGTCGATCGCCGCGACGGCCATGCGCTGCACTCCCGCCACGCCGACGAACAGCCCCGCCGCGAAGAGGGTGGAGCCGCCCCGCGCGATCGACAGGACGGCGCCCTGCACGCCCGGGTTCCACGGCAGGAGGCCGCCGCTCGCCGAATCGAACGCGGCCACGTAAGCGCGGGCCTCGCCTCCGAAGCTCGTGAACTCGCCCCCGACGTACACCGTCGATCCGTCCGCCACGATCCCGTTGACGTTGGAGTCCGCACCCGGATCGAGCGGCAGCACGGCCCCGCTGGTGGCGTCGATCGCCGCGAATCGCGAACGCGGCTGTCCGCCCATCGAGGTGAATCCCCCGCCCGCGTACACCGTCGTGCCGCTCACGGCGAGCGTTCGGACGCAGTCGTCGGCGTCGGGATCCCACGGCAGCACGACGCCGGTCGCGGCATCGATCGCCGCGATGCGATGACGGAGTTCACCACCGATGATCGCGAAGCACCCCGCCGCGTAGACGACCCCGCCACTCACCGCCAGGCTGAGCACGCCGCTGCTGGCGCCGGGATTCCACGCGTCCAGCGTGCCGTCGGCCCGCACGTGCGCCAGGTTGGCGCGCGCCACGCCGCCGATGCTCGCGAAGTCCCCGCCCACGTACCAGCCACCCTGCCCGTCGGCGGCCAATGCGTACACGGACCCGGTGGTCTGCGACGGCCCCGGCAGGGTCGAGCCCGTGGCGGAATCGGTCACGACGAGGCCGCCGGTCACCGAGCCGCCCACGCGCGCGAAGGCGCCGCCCACGTACAACGTGTCGCCGACCAGCAGTTGCGAATGGACCGCGCCGTCGGTGTTCGGGAACGTGGGATCCACGGACGCGCGCGCCACACCCGCGACCACGCACCACGCCGTCAGGAGGACGACGAGCCCCGCCCCGCGGCGGGGGGCGCTGCCGCGAAGGGCGGTGGGCCTTCGCACCCCGGACCGGTTGTGCATCGGACCCCCCGGCGTCACGAACCGACGGCAGCCGCGGCCGTGTCCGCCGTACGGTGAGGGCGCCCGGCCGACGCGCCGCCGGTGACGCGACGCGTACGGAAAACGCTACGCCCCGCGCGCTCCGGCGTCCATCCGGGCGTTCCTCTCCCCGCGAAACCGACTCGCCTGGCGCAGGAACTACTCGTAGCGCAGGGCCTCGATCGGGTCGAGCCGGGAGGCGCGGACGGCCGGGAGCATGCCGAAGGCGATCCCGACCACCGTGCAGAACGCCAGCCCGATCACCGCCCATTCCAGCGGGACGCGCGGCTCGAAGCGGGTGAAGAGCGCGACCGCGTTTCCGAGCCCGAAGCCGGCCAGCACGCCCACGACGCCGCCGAGGTTGCAGAGCACGACGGCCTCCAGCAGGAACTGGGTGCGGATGCTCGCGGGCCGCGCGCCCAGTGCCTTGCGCAGGCCGATCTCCCGCGTTCGCTCGGTCACCGCGACCAGCATGATGTTCATGATCCCGATGCCCGCCACGACGAGCGCCACGATGCCGATGACGAAGCCGGCGATCTTCACGCCCAGGCTCATCTTGTTGAACTGCGTGATCAGGCTGGCGCTGTTGAAGAAGTCGAAGTTGTCCTCCTCGCCCGGCTTCACGCCCCGTTCGCGGCGCAGGACCTGCCGCGTCTGCTCGAGCGCGTCCGCGATGAGCGCGGGCGTCTTGGCCCGCACCGTGATGTTGACGGATCGCGCGTGGCCGTCCCGGTCGGTGGGCCCGTAGACACCGAGGAAGGTCGTGACGGGCATGAGGACATAGTTGTCGAAGCTCCCTCCGAAGGCGGACTTCTTCTCGTCGAACACCCCCACGACCCGGTAGGGGCGCTTGTCCACGTGGACCAGCCGCCCGATGGGATCCACGAACGGGAACAGCTTCTGCGCGATGGCGTAGCCGATCACGGCCACCCGGGCGCCGGTCTTGACGTCCATCGGGGACAGGTTGCGGCCCAGTCCCACGTAGTGGGTGTTGTTGGGCGGGTACTCGGGGGTGCCGCCGACGATGGAGACGTTCGGGTTGGTGGTCCGGCCCCGGTACTCCACCGTGAAGCCGAAGTCCCAGATCTCGGAGCCCACGAGGTCCACGGTGGCGACCTGCTTCCGGATGGCGTCGGCGTTCGCCAGCGTGAGGGGCGGCCTGCGCATGGCGCGACGCCGCTGGGCGTCGGACGTGAACCCGCCCGCCGGCCACTTCTGGACCTGGAACGTCTGCGCCCCCAGCACGCTCAGCTCCTTCTCCATCGCCGTCTGCACCAGCGAGATGGCCGTCATCACCGAGATGATGGAGGCGACGCCGGCGACGATGCCCACCAGCGTCAGCGTGGTCCTGAGCTTGTTCGCCAGGATCGCGTTGAGCGACATGGACAGCGTGTCGAGGGGCCTCACGGCATTCGCCTCCGCTCCTACTCGTAGCGCAGCGCGTCGACGGGATCCAGCCTCGCTCCGCGGTAAGCGGGCGCCACGCCGGCCACCACACCGACCAGCAGCGAGACCAGCACGGCGACGACGAGGATGGGCAGGGACAGGCTCGCCGGCATCAGGACGGCATTGATGAGGGCGGTGAGCATCGCCGCCAGCACGATCCCGGCGACTCCGCCCGACAAGCAGATGGCCGACGACTCGATCAGGAACTGCAGAAGGATGCTCCGGCGCGTGGCGCCGACCGCCTTGCGGATGCCGATCTCACGCGTCCGCTCGGTGACGGACACGAGCATGATGTTCATCACCCCGACCGCGCCCACGAACAGCGAGATGCTCGTCACCAGGAGCCCGACCAGCAGCACGACACCCATGACGCTGTTGAAGGTGCCGACCAGCGTGTCGAGCTTGTTGATCGAGAAGTTGTCGGGCTCGGCGGGCCGCAGTTGCCGGACCTTGCGCATCTCGCCGATGACCGTGTACTCCAGGTCCGCCATGGCCTCCTGCGACGGCGCCTTGATGGCGACGTTCACGTCCGCCTGTCCACGGGCGCCGCCGAAGTTCCTCACATAGGAGGTGATCGGGATGTAGATCTGGCGGTCGAAGTTGGGGCCGCCCAGGAAGCTCCCGCCCTGCTTCTCCATGACCCCGATCACGCGGAACGTGCCCCGGCCGA
>JBAIWU010000030.1:0-2378 GCA_037917155.1 Candidatus Eiseniibacteriota bacterium | reverse complement strand
GCGACCGGGCGGCGGCCGCGGCCGCCGCTGGGGCCGCGCGCGCACGCCCGCGGCCCGGCGCAGACTATCACGCGTCCGCGGCGGGGTCCGACGGGAAAGCGCGCGCCGTCGGCGCGGTCACGACCAGGCGCCGGAGCGCTGCAGCGTGAAGAGCAGGTGGTTGCCGGAAGGATCGGTCACGTCTGCGCCGGCGCCGGTGAACGCGACCTCGCCGCCCGCGTCGCGCACGCGCGCGATCACGGCCTCGAGCTCCGCGGCGTCGGGCAGGCGCACCTCGACGTGGCGCAGTCCGACCGCTCCGGGCGGCGGCGGCGGCGCGCCCACGCCGCCCCAGGTGTTGAGGCCAAAGTGGTGGTGGTAGCCGCCCGCGGAGACGAACGACGCGCCGGGGCCGTAGCGCTGGACGAGGTCGAAGCCGAGCACGTCGACGTAGAAGCGCTCGGACTCCTCGATGCGCGAGACGCGCAGGTGCACGTGGCCCACGGTGGCGCCGGCCGGCAGACCCCGCAACGGCGCTTCCTCGTGGCCGCCCTCGGCGAGCAGGCCCTGCACGTCGAGCGCGTCCGTGGCCATGTGCGGCATGCCGTTCGCGTCGCGCGGCCACTCGCCGCGCGGCCGGTCGCGGTAGATCTCGAGCCCGATGCCGTCTGGGTCCGTCAGGTAGAGCGCCTCGCTCACGAGGTGGTCGGAGGCGCCGTCGATCGGCGTGCGGTCGGCGATCAGGTGCTGCAGCACGCGCGCGAGGTCGGCCCGCGACGGCACGCGGATCGCGACGTGGTAGAGCCCCGTCGTGCCGCGCGCGCGCGGCGCGTCGGGCGAGCCCGTCAGCACGAGCAGGTCCTCCTCGCCGGCGCCGAGCCGCGCCACCTGCGGCCCGCGGGCACGCACGGCGAGGCCGATGCGCTGCGCGTAGTACGCGATGGCGCGCTCGAGGTCGGTCACCGTGAGGTGCACGGCGCCGATCGACGTGGTCGCGGGAATGGTGGCGATCGCCATGGCTCAGCCGCCCGTCCGGGGAAAGAGGGTCATCGCCCGTTACGATTCGGGCGGCGCAGAACGGATTCCGGCGCCGTTCCACGTTTCACGCCGGCGTCACCGCGCGCGGGACGCCGGCCGGGGCCCCGAACGAACGCGGGCCGTCGGCGTGCGCCGGCGGCCCGCGCGGTGCGACGCGCTCAGGCGTGCTGAATCGACGTGACCTTCGTGGTCAGCTCCTCGATGACCGCGATCTTCTCCCGCAACACGGCCTTGTAGCCGAGCGAGTAGGTCCGGTGCAGCTCGTGGACCGTATCCCGGTGCGCCGTCTCGAGCAGCTCCGTGAGCATCTCGCGCTGTCGATCCGTCAGCTCGATCATCATGTCCCGCCTCCTCTGCGGCCGGAAGGGTCCCGCCCACGGCCCACGCATTGAGAGTACGCCCGGGGCCGCCGGCCCACGATGCCGGAGTCGCCCTCCGGCGAAGGTCCGTCGCGCGTTGCGGGCGCGCCGTGACAGCTCCTTTGCACACTGGACGATTCCTCCACGGGAGCGGGCCACACCTGCGAGCGGCCTCGCGACTGCCCGCGCGAACGCGGGCGCGCAGCGCCGCGTGCTAGGGTGCGCGCTCCGGGCGCCCGCGGCGCGTGCCGCTCGCGCCTCGCGCCATCCGACCGCGGCCGGGGACCTCGCATGCTGCGCACGCTGCTGTTGCTCGCACTGCTCTGCCTCGCGCTGCCGGCGCGCGCGCGCGCGGCGGACGCCCCCGCACCGCCACCGGCGTCCGCGGACGCCGCCGACCCGGGCGGGACGTCCTCGACGCGCGCGCGCGACTCGCTCGCCGACGAGGCGCTGCTCGAGGAGACGCAGCGCCGCACGTTCCGCTACTTCTGGGATTACGCGCACCCGGTGAGCGGTCTCGCGCGCGAGCGCAGCAACCGCGCGTTCGATTACGGCGACGAGGTCGTCACCACCGGCGGCTCGGGCTTCGGCGTCATGGCGATCGTGGTCGCGACCGAGCGCGGCTGGGTGACGCGCGCCGACGCGGTCGCACGGCTGCTCGAGGAGACCGCGTTCCTCGAGAAGGCGGACCGCTTCCACGGCGTCTTCCCGCACTGGCTGAACGGCGCGACCGGGCGCGTGCGGCCGTTCAGCCGACTCGACGACGGGGGCGATGTCGTCGAGACGGCGTACCTCTTCGAGGGCCTGCTCGTGGCGCGGCAGTACTTCGACCGCGCTGACGCCGGCGAGGCCGGGCTGCGCGCGCGCATCGACACGCTCTGGCGCGCGGTCGACTGGACCGCGCACGTGCCGCGCGGCCAGCCCGTGCTCATGTGGAACCGGAGCCCGAAGCACGGCTTCGCGATCGGCGCCACGGTGGCCGGCTGGAACGAGGCGCTCGTC
>JBAIWU010000029.1:0-5913 GCA_037917155.1 Candidatus Eiseniibacteriota bacterium | reverse complement strand
GCTTCCAGCGGCTTGCGCGCGCGCCCGCGCTGCGCGATAGTGGGTCCCCTTCCGCAGCGCACACCGACCCGCAGCCATCGAGGGGCCATGCCCGTTCGCGACGCCCTGCCGCCCGTACTCCGTGGTGAAGTCGGCGCCGATCTCTCGCCCGAGTCGCGCGCCCAGCTCGAATCGATCGCGCACGACGCACAGTCCGAGAAGCGCCTGGCCTGGGTCCGCGAGGAGCTCGGGGGGCGGCTGAAGCAGCCCGAGGCCTCGTGGGGCGTCTACTACCTGCTCGCCGCGGTGTGCGCGCTCGAGGGCAACGTCGAGCGCGCGACGCAGTCGCTGCTGCAGGTGGGCGAGAAGGTGGCGGCCGCGAAGCGCTGGGAGCCGCTCGCCGCGATCGCCGAGCGCGCCCTGTCGCTGTCGCAGACGCACGCCGCGGCGCGGCTGCTCGTGCAGGCACACGAGGGCCTGAAGAAGGACCCCGAGCGCATCGACGCGCTCTCGCGCGCGTGGGCCGTCAATCCCGAGGACCTCGAGCTGGCGCTGCTGCTCGCGCAGCGGCTGGGCGAGGCGAACCACGGCGACGACCGCCGCGCACTACTCGCCGAGCTGGCGCCCCGCCTCGCGGAGGAGGAGCGCTGGAGCGCGCTCGAGGATTCCGCGCTCGAGTTCGTCGAGCACGCCGACTGGGACGGGCTCGCGCAGCTCGCGCAGGCGCTGCCCGCCGTCGCCACGCGGGGCGCGCTCAGGGAGGCGCAGGCGCTCGCGGACATCGCGGCGCAGGGCCTCGCGAAGGCCGATCGCGCGGGCGAGGCGCTGGAGCCGTTGCGCCGCGTGGTCACCGTCGCGACGGGCGCGGGCGGCGAAACGGCCGCGGACGGATTCCGCGAGGCGGTGACGCTGGCCCTGCGGCAGGGGCCGGGCGCGACCGTGCCGGACCTCGATGCCGCCGTCGCGCAGAGCGGGTTGCCGGACGCGGAGACGCCGCTGCCGCGGGCGATCGAGCAGTTCGACTCCATCGCCGCGCTGGCGCCGGGCCGGGGCGTGCTGCACGAGAGCTTCGGCGCGGGGCGCATCGTGTCCAACGACACCGCCACGGTGGTGATCGACTTCGCGAAGTCGCGCGGCCACCGGATGCCCTACGCCGCGGCGCGCCGGACGCTGACCGCGGTCGCCGAGGACGACCTGCGCCTGTTGCGCTTCTCGAATCCCGCCGAGGTGCGCCGGCTGGTCACCGAGGAGCAGGCGACCATGGTCGTGCGCGCGCTCAAGATCCTCGGAGGCCAGGCGGACGCGAACCGGCTCAAGGTGTTCCTCGTCGGCTCCGACCTCGTGGCCGCCAAGGAGTGGACGACGTTCTGGCGCAAGGCCCGCGCCGCCGCGGAGAAGGATCCTCGCATCGATCACGCGCGCGCGTTCGAGCAGCACTATCGCCTCGCGCCCGAGGGCGCCGCGCCCGCGCGGCACGACCGCACGCCGCTGCCCCTGTACGAGGTGCGCAAGCCGGCGCGCTACAACCTGGGCGTGATCCGCAAGTTCCTCGCGCAGCACCCGCAGGCCGAGGAGGCGCTCAAGGGCCGCTTCGGCGGCTTCATCCAGCGCACGCTGTTCGACGAGGAGGGCGAGCGGGCCGACCGCGCGCGCGCCGGGCTCTACTTCGGGCGCTGGTTCGCCGAGCGCCGCGACGAGTGGGTCGCGGTGCTGCGGCAGCTCTGGGAGCAGGGGCTCGCGATCTCCGACCTGGGCGGCGAGGACGAGCAGCTCGCGCTGCTCGCCGAATCGCGCGCCGCGGGCGTCGAGGCCGAGGCGATCCTGTCCGCGCTGGACTCGCGCTTCGCGGCCGTGCGCGACGAGGCCGAGAAGGACCGCGCCGCGCTCGACGACCACGGGCGCACGCTGCTGCGCCGGGCGCTGCTCGACCACGCGGTGAAGTATCCGGCCGCGGTCATGCGCCTGATCGAGGACGACTTCGCCGGCGAGGCGCCCCCCGCGGACGCGTGGCGGCTGTTCTTCGCGGCGCTCCAGCTCATCGAGGAGAAGCCGAAGCCCTCGATCGCCGAGAAGGTGACGCGCTGGCTCGAGAAGGGCGGCCCGTTCGAGCGCATGCTCGCGAGCATCCCGCCCAGCGAGGAGATGCGCCTCAAGGTGCGCGTGCTGGTCCGCCAGTGGCGCTCGCGCGACCGGCTGCTGTTCCCGGCGCTCGACGCGGTCGGGCGCGTGGGGCTCGAGGAGGAGCGGCAGTGGGTCCTCGACCACCGCCAGAAGCGCACCGACGCGCTGTTCAGCCAGGTCGGCGAGCAGGCCGAGGACTTCGACGTGCCGATCATGACGCGCGCCACGTGGGAGAAGCTCAAGGCCGACCTCGCCGCGCTCGAGCGCGAGCTCAAGACGACGATCCCGCGCACGATCCAGAAGGCGCGCGAGCTGGGCGACCTGAAGGAGAACGCCGAGTACCACAGCGCGAAGCTCAAGCAGGCGAACGCGCAGAAGCAGGCCGCGGCGCTGCAGCTCCGCATCGGCCGCGCGCGCTTCGTCGAGGACGCGGAGTACCGCGAGGGCGTCGCGGGGCTGGGCACCGAGGTCGTGCTCGCGGACGGCGGCGAGCGCGTGACCTACTGGATCCTCGGCGACGGCGAGCAGCACCTCGGCCCGAACGTGATCTCGTTCCAGGCGCCGATCGGCCGCGCGCTCGTGGGCCGCGTCGCGGGCGACGACGTGTCGCTCGGCGAGAACGGCCGCCGCTGGCGCGTCGAGAGCGTCGTGCGCCGGCTGCCGTCCGCGAGCCGGGAATCCGCCGCCTCCTGAAGCGCACCGCAACGAACGAGCACTCACACGAAACGCCGCGCCTCGCGCGCGGCGTTCGTCGTTCGACGCGCGACGCGAGCACGACGCTTGCACCACGCACACGCGCGAGCGCGCGACGTTCGTCGCGATGAAAATTCCCGATGCGAGAAGATTCGCTTGCGCGTCGCACGCGTCGCGCCTATGTTCGGCGCAAGCTTCACCGCTCGCTGCGAACACACGATGAGAAACATCGCAGCGATCGCGCCGGTGTAAGGCGTGTGCGAGTGGCCCGCACACGCAGGGGGACTCAGGAACCGGTGGGCGGCGATGACATGAGTTTTGGCCGCAATCGATGGCCCGACGTCCACGTTGGGCCGCGTATTGGGTCGGAAAGGGAATTCCCGCCGCCCGCTCTTTGAGAGGTCCAGGCACCGTCGCAACGCACCCCGCCCGGCGCGAGCACCACCGCCGGGACGGGAGGGTCCCTTCCATGACACTCGCCCGAACCGGCGGCCTCGCGCTCGAAGTGGACGACGCGCTCCGCGGCGTGCTCACGCTGGGCTGGCTCGAGGCGGACGGCCTCCGCGGCGAGGCGCTGCCCGGGGCGTTCGCGCAGGAGCGCGACGAGGCCTGCACGGCGCTGCGCGCCCGGCACGCGGGCCGCGCCCCCGCGGACATCCCGGGGGTGGCGGAGAACCGGGCGATGTTCCACCGCCTCGGCGTGGATCCCACCAAGACGCGGCCCTCGAGCGAGGCGCTCCTGCGTCGCGTGCTCCAGGGCAAGGGCCTGCCGTCGATTCACCCCGTCGTCGACGCGTGCAACCTGGCCTCGCTGCAGCACCAGTTCTCGCTCGGGCTTTACGACCGCGATCTCGTGCGCAATGCCGTGTTCGCCCGTCTGGGACGGCCCGGCGAGGGCTACGACGGCATCCGCAAGGGCCGGGTCAATCTCGCCAACCGGCCGCTGCTGGCCGACGACGATGGGGCATTCGGCGCACCGACGTCGGATTCCGCACGAACGCAGGTCACCGCGGGCACGACGGCCGTGCTGGTCGTGGTCTTCAGCCCCACCGAGCGCCCCAGCGCCGACCTCTCCGCCATGCTCGGCCGCGTCGCCTACCTGCTGTCGCGTTACTGCTCCGCGATGGTCCGGGTCGTGCACACGCTGCACTAGCCTCCGGCCCGGGGCGGGCGATCGCCCGCAAGCCCGGGCCCGAACCGGCCGATAACCCAACCGCTCCCCGCGGCCCCCGGCCGCTCGTGTCCATGCGCGCCGACCGCCATCCGGCGGCGCGACGTTCCGGGAGGACCTGTCATGAAGCGTCTCATCGTCCTGCTGCTCGTGCTGTCCGTGCTGCCGTGCGGGATCGCCCGCGCGGGCGGCGTCGGCGTGGGCATCTTCGGCGGCATGACCTACCCCATGCTCCAGCAGGACGCCGGCAACGGCCGGCTGCTCGGCGTGCGCGCGCCGCTGCACGTCGTGCCGTTCCTCGCGGTCGAGCCGTGGTACGCATCCACGAGCCTGTCCGACAAGGTGACCACGGTCGCGGGCGTGAGCTACACCGCGCCGGGCTTCGACGAGAAGGTCTACGGCCTGAACGTGATGTTCGCGATGGGCGGGCCGCTGTCGTTCTATCCGCTCGTCGGCATCGGCCGCGCGACCCTCTCGGGCTCGGGCTTCAGCAAGGACGTCACGAGCTACAACGGCGGCTTCGGCATGTCGGTCTCGCCGGTGCCGAAGGTGAGCCTCGACCTGCGTGGCGAGATGCAGGCCGTCGTCGACGGCGGCACCACGCGCAAGTTCGGCAACGCCACGCTGGGGCTGACGTACAGCCTCTTCAGCCTGCCCTGATCCACGGCGGACGCTTCGTCGCCCGGCGCCGGGTTCCGCGAGGAGCCCGGCGCTTCGCGTCTCGCGCCGGAGGTGGACGCGCTCGCGATCGTGGTGTTCTTCGCGAGGGGAACACGCCGGCCGCGCTCGCCACAGTGGGTCCTGGCGGAGCGGTGCCGACGAAATCGCCGGTTACGGGACGGAGGGAACGTTCGCCGCACTTCCCCCGAAGGTGCCGACGAACCCTCCCATCCGCCCGTGAACCGGTGGTGACGTGCCGTGCGGCTGCATGCGCTGTCCGGCGGGCGGCCGGAGCGCTAGACTCGTTGCCGTTCCGCGGCGCGAGTCGTTCTGTCACAGAAAACGCCGGCGCGGAACCGCTCGAGGGCTCAGGCTAGGATCGCCCGGCGGGCGCGGGAATACGTGGACCTACGTACACGGTGCGACGAGGCGGTCGTCATGCAACTGACCAACCGGGACCTCGGGGCCCTCAAGGACGTGCTCGCCGAGATGCACGCGGCCCCGGACGACGACGCGCTGCTGGCGGCCCTGCCCGGGTACGTCATGCGGGTCGTGCCCGCCGGCTACGCGCAGGTGGTGCGCGGCGACCTGCTGCTGGCCCGCGGCACGCTGCGCGTGTCGTCGTGGTGGGAGAGCGAGCCGATCCTCGACACGAGCCTGATGGACCGCATCCTGCGGCTGCTCCCGACGCACCCGTTCATGAAGGTGCTCGAGCACACGGGGGAGCTGGACGCGGCGCGCCTGAGCGACTTCCTCACGGCGCGCGAGCTGCGCCGGACGCGGCTCTACGCCGAGACGATGCGCCCGTTCGACGGCGGCCGGCTGCTGGCCGTCGGGCTGTTCGAGGGCGGGCGCGCGCTGGCGTTGAGCCTGTCGCGCCGCCTCCGCGACCGCGACTTCGGCCAGCGCGACGTCGACATGCTCTCGCTGCTGCGCGCGCAGCTGCGGCTCGCGCGCCGCAACCTCGCGCGCCGCCGCGGCCCGTGGACCGCGGAGCGCCGGCCGCGCGCGTCGTTCGGGCTGACGCCCCGCGAGGACGAGGTGGCGACGTGGCTCGCGCGCGGCAAGACCAACGCGGAGATCGGCGTCATCCTCGGCATGCGCTCGCGCACGGTCGAGAAGCACGTCGAGCGCATCCTGGCCAAGCTCGGCGTGGACAACCGCACCGCCGCGTCGCTGGCGCTGGCGCCCACCGAAGCGGACTGAGCGGGCCGCTGCGCCGCGAGCCCGCGGCGCCGCGAGCCCGCCGGGAGCGCCCCGCCCGCGGCCGGTCAGCCGCGCCAGGCGTT
>JBAIWU010000028.1:0-6577 GCA_037917155.1 Candidatus Eiseniibacteriota bacterium | reverse complement strand
GCCCGCGCCGGGCATCGCCGGCGCGCTTGCGCGCGCGTGCGCGAAAGGCTTCAATCCGCGCTTCGAGCACCATGGCCGAAGGCCCGGCAGCTGGCCCGGGCGCCCCGGCGGCCCATCGGACCGACGGGCGCCGCGCGCACGCGCCTCCGGGTCGGCGTGCCCACCGAACCCCGCGCTCCCGGGAAGGGGCGCACCTAAAGGACAGGCCGCACGATGCGGCCCGCCGCCGCGGCGACCGGCCGGGCGGCGCACGGGAGGTCACATGAAAGTCGCCGTCCTGATGGGCGGAAGGTCGGGCGAGCGCGACGTGTCCTTCAGCACGGGACGCGGCGTCGCGCAGGCGCTCCGCAACCTCGGGCACGAGGTGACGTCGATCGACGCCGCCGACGGACACGAGCTGCCCGCCGGACGCGAGGCCGAGGGCGCGCGGTCGCTGGCCGCGGTGCGCGCCCTGCCGCCCGCGGCCATGCTCTCGGCCGTGCAGGTGCCGGCCGTTCGCGACGCGGAGGTGGTGTTCATCGCGCTGCACGGCACCTACGGCGAGGACGGCACGATCCAGGCGGCCCTCGAGCTGGCCGGCAAGGTCTACACGGGCTCGGGCGTGCTCGCGAGCGCGCTGGCGATGGACAAGGCGATGTCGAAGCGCGTGTTCGAGCGCGAGGCGCTGCCCACGCCGCACTGGATGCTGCTCGAGGCGGGCGTGCCGGGCAGCGCGCTCGACGTGAGCCTGCTCGGCGGCTATCCGCTGGTCGTGAAGCCCAACGCGGAGGGCTCGACGATCGGCCTCAGCATCGTGCGGCATCCCTCCGAGCTGCAGGCGGCGATCGGCAAGGCGGCCGAGCACGACCCGCAGGTGCTCGTGGAACAGTACGTCGAGGGCCGCGAGCTGACGGTGGCCGTGATCGGCGAGGTTGCCTACCCGGTGGTCGAGATCGAGCCCAAGAGCGGCTTCTACGACTACACCTCCAAGTACACCAAGGGCATGACGACGTACACGTGCCCCGCCAAGCTGGACAAGGAGCTCTCGCGCCACCTGCGCGAGCTCGCCGTCGAGGCCGCGCAGGTGCTGGGGTGCCGCGGCGTGGCCCGCGTCGACTTCCGGCTCGGCGACGACGACGAGCCCATGATCCTCGAAGTGAACACGCTGCCCGGCATGACCCCCACCAGCCTCGTGCCGATGGCCGCGGCCGCGAAGGGCATGACCTACGACCAACTGGTCGCCCGCATCCTCGAGCTGGCCGTCACGGACTCGAAGGTGCGTCACGACCTGACGACGCGCCACTGAGTCCCCCGGGCGCCACCGAACCGCAGGGAGAGTCCATGGATCGCACACTCGAGTTCCTCAAGGAGCTGGTCGAAGCGAACGGCGCACCCGGTTTCGAGGGGGACGTCGCGGCGGTGATGCGCAAGCACCTCAAGGGCGTCGGCGCGATGAGCAGCGACCGCCTCGGCAGCTTCATCTGCGAGAAGGTCGGCGACGCGAAGGGGCCGCGGGTCATGCTCGCCGGGCATCTCGACGAGGTGGCCTTCCTCGTGAAGTCGGTGACCAAGGAGGGCTTCGTCAAGTTCCTGGGTCTCGGGGGCTGGTGGGGGCACGTCGTGCTCGGGCAGCGGCTGGTCGTCCACACGCGCAAGGGCCCCGTCGTCGGCGTCGTGGGGTGCAAGCCGCCGCACGAGCTGCGCGAGGAGGACCGCAAGAAGGTCCTCGAGCTCAAGGACATGTACATCGACGTGGGCGCCACGAGCGACTTCGACGTGAGGAAGAGGCTCGACATCCGCCCCGGCGACCCGATCATCCCCGACTCGACGTTCGCGGTGATGGCGAACCCGAACCTGCTGCTCGCGAAGGCGTGGGACAACCGCATGGGCTGCGCGCTCGCCGCGGAGACCGCCATCCGGCTCAAGGGCCAGAAGCACCCGAACACGCTGTTCGCCGTCGCGACCGTGCAGGAGGAGGTCGGCCTGCGCGGGGCGCAGACGTCGGCCACCAAGATCCGGCCCGACGTCGCCCTGGCGCTCGACGTGGGCATCGCGCACGACACGCCCGGCACGGAGGGCGACGAGAAGCTCGGCGGCGGGCCGCTCGTGGTGATCTACGACTCGACGTCGATCCCGAACCGCCACCTGCGCGATTTCATCATCGACACCGCGGCGAGCCTCAAGATGCCGCTGCAGTTCGAGAGCGTCGAGCGCGGCGGCACGGACGCGGGCCGCATCCACATGACCGGCGAAGGCGTGCCCAGCATCTCGCTCGGCATCGCCTCGCGCTACATCCACAGCCACAACAGCATCATCGACCGCCGCGACTTCGACGCCACGGTCCGGCTGCTCGTGGCGATCGTGAAGCGACTGGACCACCGGACCGTCGCGAGCTTCAGCTGACCCACGCGGCCGCGCGGCGCCCGGTGCGCCGCGCGGCCCGCGGCCCCCCGCCCCTGTTCCTCGCCGCCCTTCCATCCTGGATGGTCCCCGACTCCGAGCGCCTCGGCACGGTGCTCGTGCGCCTGGCGATCACGCTGCTCGTGGCGCTCGTGCTGCAGCGCGCCGGCTTCCTGCTCGTGCGCCGCGCCGAGCGGCTGCTGGTGCGCGCGGCCCAGGACCGCCCGGCGTCGCGCCAGCGCGCGCGCACGCTGGGGCAGACGACGCGGCACCTCATCACGACCGTGGTCGCCGCGGGCGCCCTGCTGCACGGGCTCGACGTGCTCGGCTGGGACGTGAAGCCGCTGCTCGTGGGCGCCAGCATCCTGGGCGCCGGGCTCGGCTTCGGCGCGCAGTCGCTCGTGCGCGACCTGATCGCGGGCGCGGCGATCCTGATCGAGGACCAGTTCTCGGTCGGCGACGCGGTCGAGGTGGCGGGCACCGTCGCCACGGTCGAGGAGGTGACGCTCCGGGCCACCCGGCTGCGCGACTACCAGGGCCGGCTGCTGTTCGTCCCGAACGGCGAGATGCGCATCGTCGTCAACCACAGCCGCGACTGGCACCGCTCGGTGATCGACGTGCCGCTCGCGGCCAACCAGGACCTCGCCCGCGCGCTCGAGGCGGCCTCGGCCGCGACGGGCGAGCTCGCCGCCGACCCGGCACGCAGGGCCGAGATGCTCGATCCGCCGCAGGTGATCGGCCTCGAGCGCGTGGGCGCGGACGGCGTCGTGCTGCGCCTCGCGGTGCGCTCGGCCCCCGGCGCGCCGGCGGCGAACCTGGCCCGCGACCTGCGCCGCATCGCGCTGGAGCGCCTGCGCGTCGCGGGCGTGAGCATCGCCGCGCCGCCCCCGAACATTTCAACGGCGCCGGACGCGGGGAGCACGCCCCCCGCGGGCCGCGCCTGATCCCGGAGCCCGAAGGAGGACGCACGTGCCGCTTCGCATCTACGACACGCTCACCCGAGAGAAGCGCGAGTTCACGCCCGTCACGCCGGGTCGCGTCACGATGTACGTCTGCGGCATGACGGTGCAGAACAAGCCGCACGTCGGGCACATCCGCGCGTCGCTCTCGGGCGAGGTGATGCGGCGCTACTTCGAGCACCTCGGCTACGAGGTCCTCTACGCCTACAACTTCACCGACGTCGACGACAAGATCATCGAGCGCGCGAACGCCGAGGGCGTCGGGTACGCCAGCGTGAGCGAGCGCAACATCGACGCCTACCTGCGGTTCGCCGACCTGCACAACATCAAGCGCGCGACGATCTACCCGCGCGCCACGCAGCACATCGGCGAGATGCACGCCATGATCGCGACGCTGCTCGAGAAGGGCTTCGCGTACGCGGCCGGCGGCGACGTGTACTTCGACGTGCGCCGCAAGGCGGACTACGGCAAGCTCTCGGGCCGCCGCGTCGACGAGCTGCGCGAGGGCTACCGGATCGAGCCGGGCGAGTCGAAGCGCGACCCGCTCGACTTCGCGCTCTGGAAGGGGGCCAAGCCCGGCGAGCCGGCGTGGGACAGTCCGTGGGGGCCGGGCCGGCCGGGCTGGCACATCGAGTGCTCCGCGATGGCCATGAAGCACCTCGGCGAGACGATCGACATCCACGGCGGCGGACAGGACCTCATCTTCCCGCACCACGAGAACGAGATCGCGCAGAGCGAGGCCTGCACCGGCCACGCGTTCGCGAACTTCTGGGCCGAGAACGGCCTCGTGAACCTGGGCGGCGCCAAGATGTCGAAGAGCGATGGCAACTTCTTCTTCATCGAGGACATCGCCGAGAAGGTCGACCCCGAGGTCACGCGCTACTACCTGCTGAGCACGCACTACCGCAGTCCGATCGAGTTCAGCCTCGAGCGGCTGAGCGAGGCGGGCGTCGCCTACCAGCGCCTCCGCTCGACGCTCGCGCGCACCGGCGCATGGGGCGCTCCTGCGGCTCCGGCCCCGGGCGGCTCGCTCGGCCAGGCCGTCGCGGACGCCGAGCGGCAGTTCCACGAGGCGATGGAGGACGACTTCAACAGCGCGGGCGCGATCGGCCACCTGCAGGTGCTGGCGACCGCCATCAACCGCGCCGCGGACGAGGGCGGCGCCTCGGAGGCGGCCCAGGCCGCCCGGCGCCTGCTGGCGCTCGGCTCGATCCTCGGCCTGTTCTGGAAGGCACCGCAGGCGGACGTCTGGCCGGCCGAAATTCTCGATCTGGTGAAGGAACGCGAAATTGCCCGGAAAGAGAAGAACTGGAAACGCTCGGATGAGATCCGCAACGCGTTGTCCGACAAGGGAGTCGTCGTTGAGGATGGGCCCCAGGGCCAGAAGCTGAAGCGCAAATAGTACGCTCATTGGAGAATGTCAGCCGTTTCGCCCGGGCGGCTGGCGTTCTCTTTGTGGAGTTCATGTGGTAGCCGGCCCCGTCCAGCCGAGGCGTCGCTGGGCCGGGCGAGGGCCGGGCCGGCCGACCGCGCCCGCCGGCGGCGCGCGCCGGGGTCGTGGCACGGGAACATGATCCAAGCCATTTCGTGACGCTTGCGGAACATTTCCCTTGCCCGCGTCAATTCTGCGGGGCTAGCCTTCTTACAAGGACCCGGGCGTGGATCGAGCCGCAGTTTCCCTGGGGAGTTCACCCGTATCCAGCCCCACGGAGAAGCAACGGCTCGCGCACTCGGGTCTTCCCGTATCGGCGGCCGCGCAGGACGCGGTCATGCAGCAGACTGGGATGAGGAAGGTTGGCAATGCGTCGATTCATCGCGAATCGGTGGTGGACCCTTCTCCTCGCGCTCGTTCTGGGCGTCGGTGGAGTCGCCGGGCTGCCCGCCGTCGGCCGTGCCGATGGGGGAGGCAGCAACATGGTCGGCGATCCCAACGGAACCGGGGGGACGACCGACCCGACGAATGCCGGTGACCCCGACATTCCAATCAACACGGGCAAGTGCACGCTGAAGCCGATGAGCAGGACGACAAGGCCCGCCAGCACGACGTACTCGAGCCCCGTGAGCGTGGGTGACGCTACGACGGCCCAGCTGGTCTGGCTCTACAAGTTCCGCATCGCGCTCCAGATGTTCCGGGTGTTCGTGCTTCGCTGATCGCACGACCCGGGCCCGCTGGGCAACCGAACGGCGTTCGACCGGAGTTTCACTTGCCGATGGGCCACCGCAACCAGATTGCGCATCTCGAGGAAAAGCTGGCGCAGGGTCCCGACTCGCTCGGGACCCGGGCCCTGCTCGACCTCGAGATGCTTGCGGACCTCTACCTCCAGGCGGACTACTACATGCCCGCGCTGGAGACCATCGACCGCCTGCTCTCGCTTCCCGCCGCACGCGGCCTGTCACGCGCGAGGCGCACGGCGGTCGAGTCCAAGGCGATCGCCTGCCGCCTCGCGCGGGGCGACTGCCAGGCGGCGCTCGCGCAGTGCCGCGAGCTGCTGCGTGACGAGGCGACGCTCGACTCGCTGCCGCTGCGCGCCAGGCTCCACCTGCAGGCGGCGCGCGCGTTGCAGGACCTCGGGCGCGTCGACGAGTGCCTTCGTGGCGCGGAGACGGGGCTGCAGCTCGCCGACGCCTGCGGCGACCTCGCGCTGTCGGCGCAGGCGCTGACGCTGCTCGGCACGACCGCGCTCCGTGCGGGCGACCTCGCCACCGCGCGGGACTGCAGCGAGCAGGCGCTGGCGCTCTACCGCCGGCTCGGCGACGCGCCCAGCTCGGCGGCCGTGCGCAACAACCTCGGCCTCGTGCACAAGAACCTCTGCGAGTGGGACGCGGCGCTGGCCCAGTTCCGCGCGGCGCTCGAGGTGTACGAGCAGGCCGGCCGCGCGGCCGACACGGCCGGGCCGCTGATGAACATGGGCATCGTCCACCAGAAGATGGGCGAGTGGAGCCGCGCCGACGAGCGCTACCGCGAGGCCGAGCAGGTGCTGGCCCGGATCGGCGAGGAGCACCGCCTGACGCGCGTGGGCATCGGCATCGGCAACGTCGCTCGGCTGCAGCGACGCTTCGCCGAGGCCGAGACCCGCTTCCTCACCGCGCTCGAGCGCGCTCGCCGGCTGGGCGCGCGGCGCGAGGAGGTGCTCGCGCTGGCGTTCATGGGCGAGCTCGACTTCGATCGCGGGCGTCCCGAGGCGGCCATGGGCCGCTACAACGAGGCGCTCGCGATGGCCGAGCGCACCGCGCCCGAC
>JBAIWU010000027.1:0-5402 GCA_037917155.1 Candidatus Eiseniibacteriota bacterium | reverse complement strand
CGCAGCACGTGCTCGGCGTAGATGTCCGGCTGGCCGCTCAGCGACCGCAGGTCGTCCCAGGCCACGATCGCGCCCGTGGGATGGCCGACGAGCGTGCCCGGGTTGCCGTCCCCGATCGTGACGTAGTCGCCGCGGCTGCCGGACGCGGTGCAGACCGGGATCCCGTTCGCGGTCAGCAGCGGATTGCCGTTCGAGTCGATCACCTGCCCGTAGATGCTCATGCTGCCGGCGTTGCGATCGTCGCCCCAGAACACGAACGCGCCGCTGTAGGCGTCGGGCGCCACCACCGGCGTGTTCTGGTTGCCCGGCTGCACGCACACGGCGACGCCGCCCACGGTCCAGGTGTCGACGCCGGCGCTGTCGACGTGTTGCGCGAAGATGTGCTGCTCGGTCTGGTAGCGCCCGTCCATCCACGCGATGATCGCGCCGTCAGCGGTGGGGATGATGGTCTCGTACTGCTGCGGATCGAGCGCGGTACAGATCGGAACGCCGGTCGTGATCCACTGCGCATGGGCGGGGCTCGGGCTGGCGAGCGCGAGCGGCAGGCAGGTGAGGGCGAGCAGGGAGCAGTGCGGCGAGGGGCGATGCGACATGGCAGCCTCCGCGAGGTCGGGGTCTGCGGCCGCATGGGGGCCGGGCTCCGGGCCAACCGCGACTCCGGTCCGGCGGGCGGCGGGACGTCCAGACGGGAGCGCGGATCTCGCCCTCCCGGGATTCCTACGTGCGAGTCGGCCCGGCCGAACGCCCTACCGCACCCGCACCACCTTGCTCGTCAGGCGCTGGCCGCCGGCGACGAGCCGCGCGAGGTAGACCCCCGCCGGCGCGAGGTGGCCGGACGCATCGTGCCCATCCCAGCGCGCCTCGTGCACGCCCGCGGCCGCCTCGCCGCTCGCGAGGGTGGCGACGCGCCGGCCCTGCAGGTCGAAGATCGCCAGCTCCACCGAGGTGCGCCGCGGCAGCGCGAACGACAGCACCGCCTCGCCCGCGGACGGGTTGGGCGACGGCGCGGCGAGCTCGAGTCGCGTCGGACTTCCGTCGGCCGCCGGGAGTCCGGCGAATGACGTGGCGTTGCGCAGGTCGAACTCGTTCCGCCCGTTCCCGGGCGGGGAGAGCCACGGCGTCCACGGGAAGTAGGGCGAGTGAGCCGCGATCCGCATCCGCCACTTCTCGGTCGGGCGCGAGGTCGGCAGCGCGCGCAAAGCGTCGAGGGCGACGAACGAGCCGTCGCTCCCCGGCGCGCCGGTCGGCGACCAGGCGTCGTGCACGAGGTTGCCGAGGTTCGTCTCGAAGGGCAGCCCCCAGCTCTTGACGTCGGTTTCCATGCGCACGCGGGTTCGGCCGGCCGGGGAGCGGCCGTTGGCGGCGAGGCGGAACTGATTGGGCGAGTCGGAGAGCCCGAGCAGACCGATCGGGGCGCTGTCGGAGGCGCGCCGCTGCCGGGCGATGCGATCGAGGCCGGCGGTACCCGTGACCCCACTGTTGCCCAAGAAGATATTCAGAGAGTCATTATTGATCTCGATGTCAGCCGCGCCGTCTCCGTTCACGTCGCCTACGGAAATAGGTGGATAGAACACGACAAAGTTCGGGTTTGGCCGCCAGTCAAAGACCGGCGAGGTCCCCACTCCCGAGGCCGACCCCAGGTACACCTGCACTCCGACCTGACTCTGCGTCGCAACCTCGTACCCCAAGATCTCCAGATCGTCGAACCCGTCCTCATTCACATCGCCGATATGCTCCCCGATAGCCGGTTGCTTGAGCCCCGGCCCGGTGGACGAGCCCGCGATGGTGGTGGGAGGGAGCGCGTCGTTGCCATAGTGAACCGTGAGAGAGTTGGTGGAGCCGTCGTAGACCCAAAAGTCGGCGAGCCCATCCCCGTTGAGGTCCCCGGCTGGACCTCCCCATAGCTGAGAGCTGGCGGCCGGTCCAAGGTAGGTGGCGGATGGCACTTCCGAGGGTCCATGAGAGCCTCCGAGGAAGATCTGGACAATACCCTGACCCGGAAGGTTGCCCGAGTACGAACGGTCCGAGACTATGATGTCCCCGTAGCCATCGCCGTTCACATCCCCCAGTCCGAGCACCCAGTCCGCTCCCTTGAGCGGCGAGGTCCAGACGGCGCTTGTAGCCGGGCCCGCCGGCCCGCCGAGGTAGATCGCAAGCGTGTCCGTCCCCATCGCGATATCCGCGTACCCGTCGCCATTGACATCGCCAATCCCTATGTAGCTCACCTGAAACGGGTCCGGGGGCGATGGCAGTCTCTTCGCTCCCGAGGGGTCCGGGCCTGCAGGGCCGCCCGGCACCCAGAAGTTGGCCGTATCGCTCGGACTGCTCCCCGAGACCACCACGTCATCATAGCCGTCTCCGTTGACGTCGCCGGCCTGCGCGCAGTAGACGATGATCGTCATGGACGGGTCCAGCTGCGTCGGTGTAAGGGACCAAGTCGGCACGCCAGCGGGACCCTTCGGTCCGCCGGCATAGAAGTCGAGGGTGGTCGAGTTCCTTTCCACTGCGACGTCGTTGTAGCCATCACCATTGATGTCCCACGCCGGCCCGCCAGCGGCATAGGCATTTGGCTGATTCCATCCGGGCTGGGTTTCGGGCATGTCGGCGGCGCCGCGGTAGAGCGCGACACGACCGTCGCTGGAGGAGAAGGTGGGCGCGCCCACCACCACGTCGCCGAAGCCGTCGCCGTCCTCGTCGCCGGCGGCGCACACCGAGTACCCCAGCTCGCTGCCGGTCGCCCCGCTGACCGAGAACGCGAGCCGGGCATAGGCCGTTTTGGGCGTGCCGCCATTCACCGGCGTGCCCTGATAGACCGCCATGTAGCCCACGTCGACCCCGGCGCCCGGGCCGGTCGTGTAGAACGGAGCTCCGGCGATGAAGTCGGCGTAGCCATCGCCGTTCACGTCGCCGGCGGGCGCCACCGAGTTGCCGAACTGCCCCCCCGGGTTGTCGAGCACCACCGGGCCCTCGTCGGAGAAGTCCCAGTCGAGGTTGAGCCCCATGGCACTGCCCCGGTAGCCGAAGATCGCGCCCTGGCTGGCGGCGGCGTTGGTGTAGCCCGGCGCGCCCACCACGATGTCGGCGTAGCCGTCGCCATTGATGTCGCCCACGCCCGCCACGCTGAAGCCCCGCAGCTCGCCCGTGCCCTGGCCGTAGACCACCGCAGCGGCGGTGCTCGCGAGCCCGCTCGGGCCGCCGCCGTACACGTCGAACTCGCCCGCTTGCGCGACGCTCGTGTAGAGGTTCGCGCCGTAGGGCGCGCCCACCACCACGTCGTCGTAGCCGTCGGCATCGATGTCGTTCGCGGTGGAGACCGAGTAGCCGAACGCGCCGCCGTACTGAGATCCGGCGTGGTCCCACTGCGGCGTGGTGGCGAGCCCGGAGGACCCGCCCAGGAACGCCTGCGCGCGGCCGTTGTTGAACACGAAGGCCGTCTGCGCGCTGGCGGGCCCCAGCATCACGCGCCGGGCGCCGTCCCGGGGAGCGGCGATGTTGTAGTAGCCGGGCGAGCCGACGATCACGTCGTCGTAGCCGTCGCCGTTGACGTCGCCCGCGGTGCACACCGACCAGCCCAGCAGCTCGCCGCCCTGGGTGCCGTCGAACGTCCACGCCGGCGTCGCCGCGAGCCCCGAAGGGCCGCCGAGGAACACGTAGGCGCGACCGTTGCTCGTGAGCGCGTTGCTGCTCAGCCCGGGAGCGCCGACGATCACGTCGGCGTAGCCGTCGCCGTTGACGTCGCCCGCCGGCGCCACGCTCCAGCCCAGCAGCGCGCCCGCGACGTTGCTCTCGAACGTCCACGCGGGCGTCGCCGCGTAGCCGTTCGGCCCTCCGAGGTAGACCAGTACCTCGCCCTCGCTGCCCTGGCCGTTCGAGTAGAAGGGCGCGCCGACGATCAGGTCGGAGTAGCCATCGCCGTTGACGTCACCCGCGACCGCGACCGCCGAGCCGAACTGAGCTGCCGCGCCGGAGAGCGTGAGCGCCACGCCGGTGTTGATCAGCGCGGCCGGTGCGGCCGGCGCGCGCAGGACGTTGCCGGGACTCGCGGCTCCGGGCGTTCCCGCGCCCGTCAGCGCCGCGGGGTTGAGCCGCAGGGGAGCGCCGGCGGCGGGGGATGGGACCGCCGCGGCGAGCGCGACGGCGAGGACGAGGGCGTGACTCCGCGAGAACGGGCGCATGGTTCCTCCCTCCGCACCTCGGGGCGGTGGGGCGCCGGCGCTCGCTGCCAACGATGCCGCAACACGGGCTCGACGGGGATCGGCTCCGTCCGGCGCTGGACCCGACACGCGCGGACACGGACACCGACCCTGGCAACGACGTGAGACCACGGTGCCGCCCCAGCATGCGCGTGCCGTTCCCCCGGAGGCAAGCGAGTTCGTGCGCACTCACGCCGTGCGCGGGACGCCCCGGCCCGCATTCGGCCTTGAACGGCAGGTGGGTGGAGCGCAGGCTTGTTCTGGGCATTGTCGGGCCGCGAAACCACCACCCCTCACGGCTTCACCCCCCCCGGAGATCGTATGCCGCCCACCCTGCCCCGATCGATCGCCTGCTCCGTGGCGCTCCTGCTTACCCTTGCGGGCCCGGCGCTCGCCCAGTGGTCGAGCGACCCCACCGTCAACCTGCCGATCTGCACCGACCCGCACAATCAAGTGGGCGTGGCCATCGCGTCGGACGGCGCCGGTGGCGCCATCTTCGTCTGGCAGGACAGCCGCAGCGGCAACAACGACATCTACGCACAGCGCGTGGATGCGACAGGCGTGCCGAAGTGGACCACCAACGGCATCGCCGTGTGCGCGACGGCCGGGGACCAGCTCGGGCCTTCGATCGTCGCCGACGGTGCCGGGGGCGCCATTGTCGCGTGGCAGGACAGCCGCAACGGCGCCTACGACATCTACGCCCAGCGCGTGAGCGCCACAGGGTCGACCCAGTGGACCGCGGGGGGCGTTGCCGTCTGCCTCGCCGCGGCGGCGCAGGAGAGCCCCACGCTCGCCTCGGACGGGACGGGCGGGGCGATCATCACCTGGCAGGACAACCGCAGTGGCAACTTCGACGTCTACGCGCAGCGGGTCAGCGCGGCGGGCGTCGCGCAATGGACCACTGACGGCGTCGCGCTTTGCACCGCGCCCGATTACCAGGCGTTCCCCGTGATCATCCCGGACGGCACCGGCGGAGCGATCGTCACCTGGGAGGACCACCGTGGCGGCGTCACGTCCGACATCTATGCACAGCGCGTGAGCGCAGCGGGGACCCCGCTGTGGGCCACGAACGGAGTCGCGCTCTGCGCCGCGCCGGATACACAGGATTCGCCGACCATCGTCCCGGACGCAGCCGGCGGCGCCATCGTGACCTGGGAGGACTTCCGGAGCGGCACGGACTACGACGTCTACGCCCAGCGCGTGGACTCG
>JBAIWU010000026.1:0-2351 GCA_037917155.1 Candidatus Eiseniibacteriota bacterium | reverse complement strand
CAGCTGGACCTGCTGCTCAACGCGTTCCGCTCGAAGCAGCTCGCGCCCGAGATGATCCAGCGCCAGGTGGCGCTCGAGAAGACGCTCGAGGCCACGTTCACGAACCACCGCGCACAGCTCGACGGCGGGTCGGTGAGCGACAACCGGATCACCGAGATCCTCGTCCAGTCCAACGACCAGGCCCTGCGCCGGCGGGCGTGGGAGGCCAGCAAGCAGGTCGGTGAGAAGGTCGAGGCCGACCTCATGGAGCTCGTGCGGCTGCGCAACGAGGGCGCGCGCTCGCTGGGCTTTCCCAACTACTACAGCATGGGGCTCGAGCTGGACGAGCTCGACGAGACCGAGCTGTTCGCGCTGCTCGACGAGCTGGAGCGCGGCACCCAGCCGCTGTGGGACGCGTACAAGTCGTCGCTCGACGCGCGCCTCGCGCGGCGCTTCGGCATCGCCGCGGACGCGCTCATGCCGTGGCACTACGCCGACCCCTTCTTCCAGGAGGCGCCCGCGGCGGAGGTGGACCTCGATCCCTTCTACGCGAAGCAGGACCTCGAGGCGCTGACCAGCCGATTCTACGCGGCGATCGGGCTCGAGGTCGCCGACGTGATGGCGCTGGCCGACCTCTACGAGCGCCCGGGCAAGAACCAGCACGCCTTCTGCATGTCGATCGACCGCGACCGGGAGATCCGCGTCCTGTGCAACAACAAGCCCACCGAGAAGTGGATGGGCACGATGCTGCACGAGTTCGGGCACGCCGTGTACGACAAGTACACCGACCATTCGCTGCCCTGGTTCCTGCGCACCCAGGCGCACATCCTCACGACCGAGGCGAGCGCCATGCTGTTCGGGCGCCTGAGCAAGAACCCCGTGTGGATGCGCCGCTGGGCCGGCGCCGACGCGGCCGCGCTCGCGGCCGCCGCGGGCCCGGTCGCGCGCGCGGTCCGCGAGCAACTCCTCGTGCAGACGCGCTGGGAGCTGGTCATGATCCACATGGAGCGCGCGCTCTATCGCGACCCGTCGCAGGACCTGCGCGGCCTGTGGTGGACGCTGGTCGAGCGCTTCCAGGGGCTGAAGCGGCCCGAGGGTCGCGACCGGCCCGACTGGGCGGCGAAGATCCACTTCAGCATCGCGCCCGTCTACTACCACAACTACCTGCTCGGCGAGATGCTCGCGTCGCAGCTCCAGGACCACCTCCTCGGCCGCGTCGCGGGCGGCGGTGCCGACCGATGGGAGCGCCTCGTCACGGACCCGGGCGTGGGCGCGTTCCTGCGCGAGCGCTTCTACGGCCCCGGCAAGCGCTGGAGCTGGCGCGACCTCGTCGCGCACGCGACGGGGCGGCCGCTCGAGTCGCGGCCGTTCGTGGACGACCTCGCGGGCCGCCACGAGGCCGTGTGAGCGATCCGCCGCGGCCGCTCGAGGGCCTCGCGGTCCTCGACCTCTCGCGCGTGCTCGCGGGGCCGTACGCGACCCAGCTGCTGGGCGACCTCGGCGCCGACGTGTGGAAGGTGGAGCGCCCGGGCGCGGGCGACGAGACGCGCTCGTGGGGCCCGCCGTGGGTGGGGGAGTCGTCCGCCTATTTCGTGGCGGTCAACCGCAACAAGCGCTCGGCCGCGCTCGACCTGCGCGACGCGGGGCAGCGCGCCGCGGTGCGGCGCGCTGCGCTCGCCGCCGACGTCGTCGTCGAGAACTTCCTGCCCGGGCGGCTCGCCGCGTTCGGGCTCGACGCCGCGTCGCTGCGGCGCGAGAAGCCGGAACTGGTCGTGTGCTCGATCACCGGCTACGGGCAGGACGGTCCATACGCGGCGCTGCCCGGCTACGACGCGGTGCTGCAGGGCTTCACCGGACTGCAGGCCGTGACGGGCTTCCCGGACCGCCCCGGCGTCAAGGTGGGCGTCGCGCTGGTCGACGTGCTGGCCGGGGCGCACGCCGCGGCCGCGATCCTCGCGGCGCTCGTGGGCCGGCTTCGCGGCCGTGGCGGCGCGCACCTTGACGTCGCCCTCTTCGAGGTCGGCGTGCACGCGATGGTCAACGTCTCGCAGGCGGCGCTCTCGACGGGCGCGCCCGCGCGCCGGCACGGCAACGCCCATCCGCACATCGTGCCCTACCAGACCTTCGAGGCGGCGGACGGGCCGATGGTCGTCGCCGTGGGCAACGACGGGCAGTGGTCGCGGCTGTGCGCCGTGCTGGGCGGCGCGCCGCCGGGCGCCGAGGGGTGGGCGCGCAACCCGCAGCGCGTGCTCGCGCGCGACGACGTGGTCGCCTGGCTGTCGCGCCGGTTCGCGGAGGCGCCGCGCGAGGCGTGGCTCGCGCGCCTGCGCCAGGCGCGCGTGCCGGCGGGCCCGGTGCGCGAGGTGCACGAG
>JBAIWU010000025.1:0-3635 GCA_037917155.1 Candidatus Eiseniibacteriota bacterium | reverse complement strand
GTCATGCGGGGCCGCGGGCGCTGACCGGCCGACGACCGGCGCCCCCGCCGGGCCGGATGCCCTCCGGGCCGTCGCCCAAGAAACCAGCCGCGTCAGTCCGCGCGCCCCAGCTCCGCGAGCGCCGTGGCGACGAAGCCCTCGAACCGCGCGAATCCCTCGGCGTCCGCCGGCGGCGCCGCGGGGTCGAGGGCGTCCGCCGCGTCGAGCAGGTCCCAGTACGGGTCGCGGTGCGCCGCGTCGCCACCCGCCTCGACGTAGCGCGCGAGGAACGTGTCGGCCGCGGACGTGCCGGCGTGGATCGCGAGGTTGAGGCGCATGCGCGCGAGGTCGATGCCACGGGGCCCGCGGGCCGCGGTCGCCCAGTCGACCACGCCCGTCAGGCGCGCGCCGTCCCAGAGCGTGTTCCCCGGGTGGTAGTCGCGGTGCAGGAACCCCTCGCGGCACGCCGGCCACGGCCCGCGCAGGACCTCCGCGACGCGCTCCCACAGGCCCGGCCGGGTGGTGAACGGAGGCGGCACGATCGGCGCACCGCCCCGGTAGGGGGCGTAGAGGGGCAGGCGCCCGACGGCCGGCGACGCCACCGCGTGCACGGCGACGAGCACCTCTGCCGCCCGCGCCAGGTAACGGGGCAGGTCCCGCGGGCGCCACGCCGGCTCGCCCGCGATCCACGACTCGAGCAACGCGGGCGAGTCGCAGACCGCGGCCTCGAGGTCGGCGGCGAGCAGGCGCGGCGCCGGCACGCCGGTCCCCGCCAGCAGCCCGAGCGCGGCGGCCTCGTGGGCGGGCAGGTACCACGGATCGGTCGCGAGCCGCGCGGCGTCGTGGTAGCGGCGGAGCACCAGGCGGAGCGTCGCGCCCTCGGCCGTCACCACGTCGATCCGGTGCTTCGCGGTGGCCGAGGGCGGCATCGGCTCGACCCGCGCCACGCGCGCGCCCGGCCCCGCCGCGGCCTCGATCCAGGAGATGGCGGCCCCATCCGGCGACCACGCGGGCGGCGGGGCGCGCATGCGGCTACAGGTCGAAGTGGTGCGACACCTTCACCATGAAGATGTTGTTCACCGGCGTGCTGGCGAGCTGGCCGAGCGAGGAGCCGAGCCGGAACGTGCCGTCCTCGACGCTCGCCGAGCGGTCCTGCGTCCACACGACGTAGAGCGCCGAGCCCGGCACGTACTCCCAGCGCAGCACCGCGTTGCCGCGGATCGTGCGGTACGTGAAGTCGGGACGGCCGACGACGATCTCGGGCGCCGGGCCGGCGCCGTCGGGATCGAGGTGCTCCTCGTTCGTGACCGGGTCGTACGTCGTGGTCGAGCCCTCCGTGCCGAACGAACGCAGGTCGTAGCTGCTGCCGCGCTCGAGCTCGCGGTAGTTCCAGAAGCGCCCCGAGGAGACGAGCGGCTGCACGAAGACCTGCAGGCTCAGGTTCGGGGTCATCGAGCAGTCCGCGCGGAGCTGCGCCCCTGCCGTGGTCTGCGCCAGCGTGCCGAACACGTAACGCGAGCCGTACGTCGCGCTCGCGTAGGGGTCCGCGCTCGTGGTGACGTAGTGCGCGTCCTCGTGGTTCCAGTCCACCGTCGGGCCCATCGAGAACGACAGGTTGGACGACGGCTTCCACGTCACGCCCGGCGCCAGCGTCGCGTCGTGCGAGCCTTTCTCGTCGCTGCTCATGCTGAACTCGAAGTACGTGTACAGGCGCGCCTTGCTGTTCGTCTGCCAGTAGAAGTCGCCCCAGCCGCCCCCCGGGCTCAGCATGGCCGGGCCGCCGCGCGTCTGCCGGTCCGCGATCGCCTGCGGCGCCCAGCCGCCGGTCAGCGTCCACTGCCACGAGTTCATCTGGTCGAGGTTCGCCTTCACGAAGTACTGGTCGAGGATGTGCTGGCCGCCGAAGTTCCAGCCCTCCGCCACGGCGCTGATGACCCAGAAGTCCTTCCTGAAGCCGTGCGGCTTGTTCCAGTTGTACCCCACGCCGATGTGCGAATTGATGATGTCGTCGCGGGAGCTCAGGCCCAGGTCGTTGGCGTCGAAGCCGGGCGTGATGAACCCGATGGCGGAGTTGCTCATCCACGGCCCGCTCTGCTTGTTGAGCCACATCCGGCCCACGTAGCCCGAGAGCGAGCCGGCGGTGGAGTCGACGCCGAGGTCCGGGCGGTCGGGCCGCTGGAAATAGTGGCGCGAGCTCTCCTCGAGCGAGGCGAGGCGCGCGGGCGTGCCGTCCACCCGCGAGCCCGCGACGTAGCCCGAGAGCACCCACGCCTTCTTCGGGTCGAGGAACGTCCAGCCGTCCGACGCGACCACGAGGCCGTTGCGGTTGAGCTGGTCCTCGAGCCCGGTGCCGTCGAAGAACCGCCGCGTCTCCAGCGCCATCAGGCCGAGGCCCTGGCGCTCGTCGTGGAACGACCGCAGCCCGCGCAGGATGCCGTAGTAGGTCAGCGGCTCCACCGCGAGCGAGCCGCGCGAGCCGTCGTCGAGCTCGTAGTCCGCGACCTCCTTCTGCGTCAGCGCGGACACGGCGCCGAAGTTGAGGTGCGACGCGGGCTGCCCGGTGAGCTTGAGCGCGCCCAGGATGTGGGTCGCGACCGGCACGTCCGTGAACTTCGCGGCGTCCGGCGGCGCGCCCTCGGGCGTGCGCCCGATGCGGCGCGTGTAAAAGAACGTGGGCTCGGGCCAGTTGAAGTTCCAGTAGTCGCTGGCGCCGTTGTTCCCGCAGCGGAACACCGAGAGCCCCTCGGTGAAGAACGGGCGCTTCTCGTTGTAGTAGGTCTCGACGTCGCTCAGGTTGACGCTCGCCGGGTCGATCTCCACCTGCCCGAAGTCGGGGTTCACGGTCGCGTTGAGGGTCAGCTTGGAGCCGACGTTCGTCCGCAAGTCCGCGCCGACGCCCGGGCGGTAGCGCGAGCCGGTGTGGAACGGATCGCCCGGATCGTGGGCGAGGTACTCCGCGCGCCCGGTCGTGTAGGGCGAGACCTCGACGTGGTGCGCCGAGCGGATGCCGTCGAGGCCGACGAGGTCGGGGAAGCGCGACACGAAGCCGCTCTGGCCGCGCGGCGTGTAGACGAGCTTCTGGTCCTGGTTCAGCCGCGTGATGTAGCGCTCGAAATTGATGCCCCACACGCGCTGGTCGCCGCCGCCGCAGCGCATCTGCGAGAACGGGATGCGCATCTCGGCCGTCCAGCCCTGCGCGTCGCGACGCACCCGCGAGCTCCACACGCCGTCCCACGAGTCGTCGTCCCAGTCGTCGTTCATCAGCGTGCCGTCGAACTGCGTGCCCGCGGCGCTCACGCCGAAGTAGTAGCCCGTGCGGTGGTCGTGGAAGGTGTCGAACGCGACCGCGAACAGGTCCGAGCCCACCTGGTTGTCGCGCCGCGAAAGCCGCGCCACGATCGAGTCGGGGCTCGAGTCGAACATGCGCGCGCCCACGTAGACCGCGTCGTCGTCGTACGCGATGCGGATCTCGACGCGCTGCGCGCTCGGCGCGCCCTGGTCGGGATCGGACTGGGGGAGGTACGTGACCGCGTTGTCCGCGCGCCAGACCGGCTCGTCGAGCACGCCGTCGATCACGATGGGCTGCGTCGCGCGCACCGCGCGCACCGGCAGCGGGCGCGCCGGGGCGCCGGCGGGCGGCGGCGGGGGCGGCGCGT
>JBAIWU010000024.1:0-4902 GCA_037917155.1 Candidatus Eiseniibacteriota bacterium | reverse complement strand
CGGACCTCAGCGGCCCGCTGCCGGGTCCACAGCTCGGCCCCGAAAAGCATCCCGAGCGCCGCGCGAAGGCGCATGCGCACCGGCCGGTGAAGCACTCCCATCGCAAACGCGCGAAGCCCGCGACACGAAAGCGCGCGGCGGCGGCTTGACGCCCCGCGAGCGCGGGTGGCAGAGTCGCCGCACAAGGCTGTGACGGGACGAGTACGCCCGCGCATGGCACGAGCGAGCCGGGGACGGTGCGAGCCCGGCGCCCGCTGCGCCCGCCGAAGATCACCCCCGAGCCGCCGACCGAACCGGCACACGCGCCGCAGTAGGCTCGGACGGGAAGCCCCCCGGGAGCGGGCGGGAGCCGCGAGGCTCCGCGAGGCGCGCGTCGCGAGGCGCGCGCGAAGTTGGGTGGCACCGCGACCTCCACGTCGCCCCAACGGCGCACCGACGCCGCTGGGGCGTCTTCGTTCCCGGACCGTTCCGATTCCGCCCGACCCGCCGGAGGACCGATGGCCGAGCAGCCGCAGAAGAAGGCCGGCTACCGCGACACGTTGAACCTGCCCGTCACGGACTTCCCCATGAAGGCCGACCTCGCCCGGCGCGAGCCCGAGCGCCTGGCAGAGTGGACGCGGCTCGGGCGCTACGCCGAGCTGCGTCGGCTTCGCGCGGGCCGGCCGCTGTGGCTGCTCCACGATGGCCCCCCGTACTCGAACAACCACATCCACATGGGCACGGCCGCGAACAAGATCTGGAAGGACGCCGCCGTGCGCCAGGCCTCGCTCGAGGGCTTCGACGCGCCGTACGTCCCCGGCTGGGACAACCACGGCATGCCCATCGAGATGCAGGTCGGCCGAGACTTCGCCGAGCGCAAGGTCAAGCCCGACCGGCTCGAGCTGCGCCGCGCCTGCCGCGCCTACGCCGAGAAGTGGATCGACATCCAGCGCTCGGAGTTCGAGCGCCTCGGCGGCTGGGGCGACTGGCACCGCCCCTACCTCACCATGGCGCCCGCGTTCGAGGCCGAGATCCTCGAGACCCTCGCCGTGCTCGCCGCGCGCGGCTTCGTCCAGCGCGGCAAGCGCTCGATCCACTGGTGCCCCACCGACCGCACGGCGCTCGCGATGGCCGAGATCGAGTACCAGGACGTCCCGTCGCCGTCGATCTTCGTGCGCTTCCCCCTCCGCCGCGACGCGACCGGCGCGCTGGCCCGCTGGCCGGAGGTGAGCGCGGTGGCGTGGACGACGACCCCGTGGACGCTGCCTGCGAACCTCGGGCTCATGGTCGACCCGCAGGCGGACTACGTCGTCGCGCGGCTGGCGGGGCACGAGCTGCTTCTGGCCGCCGCGCGCCTCGCGCCGCTCGCCGAGCGGCTCGGCGGCGCGCCCGAGACGCTCGGCACGCTCAAGGGCGCGGACCTGGTCGGCTCGATCTTCGAGGCGCCGTTCGGCAACGACTCGCGCGCGGTCGACGGCACCCCGTTCGTGAGCATGGAGGACGGCACCGGGATCGTGCACACGGCGCCCGGCCACGGCACCGAGGACTTCGTGGTCGGCCAGCGCGCGGGGCTCGGCGTCGCCTGCCCCGTGGACGAGGCCGGCCGGCTCACGGAGGAGGTGCCCCGTTTCGCGGGCCGCAGCGTGCTGGACGTGAACGACGACATCACGGCGTGGCTGCGCGAGCAGGGCAGGCTGCTGCACGCGTCGACGTTCTCGCATGCCTACCCGCACTGCTGGCGCTGCCGCAAGCCGGTCATCTTCCGCGCCACCGACCAGTGGTTCATGATCGTCGACCACGACGGCCACCGCGAGCGCTGCATCGAGCAGATCGAGCGCCGCGTCGCCTGGGACCCGGGCAGCTCGCAGAACCGCATCCGGGAGGCGGTGCGCAACCGGCCCGACTGGTGCCTGTCGCGGCAGCGCTCGTGGGGCGTCGGCATTCCCGCCGTGTACTGCGAGGGCTGCGGGAGCCCCACGCTCGATCCGCGCGTCCTCGCGCGCGCCGCGGCGATGACGCGCGCGCACACCTCGGACGCGTGGTACGAGCGGCCGGTCGAGGACTTCCTCCCCGAGGGCTTCGCGTGCCCGTCGTGCGGCGCGGCCGGGCCGTTCCGCAAGGAGACGGACGTGCTCGACGTGTGGTTCGACTCGGGGTCGACGCACCGCGCCCTGCAGGTGACGCACCCCGAGCTCGCGCACGCATGGGAGGCCGCGGCCGCCGGAAAGGCGGAGCTGCTCTACTTCGAGGGCCCCGACCAGCACCGCGGGTGGTTCAACTCGTCGCTCATGGTGGGCGTCGGCGCGACCGGCCGGGCGCCGTTCACGCGCGTGTGCACGCACGGCTGGGTGCTCGACGCGCAGGGCTTCGCCATGCACAAGTCGGTCGGCAACGTCGTTTCGCCGCTCACGCTGATCCAGCAGCACGGCGCCGACGTCGTGCGCTGGTGGGCGCTCGCGACGGACTGGCGCGGCGACGTGCGCGTGGGCGACGAGATCATGCAGCGAGTCGCCGACGCCTACCGCAAGGTCCGGAACACGTTCCGCTTCCTGCTCGGGAACCTGGCCGACTTCGAGCCTGGCCTCGCCGTGCCGCGCGAGCGGCTCACGGCGGTCGACCGCGCGTTCGCCGACCACCTCGAGGCCCGCGTCGCCCGGCTGCGCGCCGACTGGTCCGGCCTGCTCTTCCACCGTGCGCTCGACGGGCTGCTCGAGACCTGCACGACCGACCTCTCGGCGATCTTCCTCGACGTGAGCAAGGACCGGCTCTACACGCTGCGCGCGGACGACCCGGGGCGGCGTTCCGCGCAGACCGTGCTGTGGCGGGCCCTGCGCGCGCTCGCGCTCGCGGCCTCGCCGGCGCTCGTCTACACGGCCGACGAGGTCTGGCAGCACCACCCCGGCCTGCGCGCCGAGGCCGCGAGCGTCCACCTCGCCGAGTGGGGCGAGCCGGCCACCGCAGGCGGCGCGGGCAGCGGCGAGTGGGAGTTCCTCGCGCTCGTGCGCGACACGGTCAACGCGGCGATCGAGCCGCTGCGCGCGGCGCGCACGCTCGCAACGACCGCCGAGGCGGAGGTCGTGCTCACCGCGCCGCCGGCGTGGACGTCGCGGCTCGCGCCCTACCGCGGCGAGCTGGCCTCGTTCCTCATCGTGGCCCGCGCGGAGGTGCGGGACGGCCCGCCGGGCTCGGAGCCGCGCGTGGCCGTCGCCCGCACGGCGCTGGCGAAGTGCGACCGCTGCTGGACCTACCGGGCGGACGTGCGCGACGCCGGCGAGGGCCGCTCGCTCTGCGGGCGATGCACGGAGGCGCTGGCCGGCCGGGGCTGATCCCCGGCCCCGGCGGCTACGCCTCGCCCGCCTCGCGTCCCAGCCGCAGCTCGGTCTGGCGCGGGTAGCGGCGCTTGAGCGTCTCGACCAGGTCGCGGAACGCCGGGGTCTCCCCCTGCAGCGGCACCCGGTCGGTGTCGATCTCGAGCACCTCGGTGTAGTCCCGCGCCCGCACCATCCAGTCGTCGTAGGCGGCGTTCAGGCGGCGGATGTAGTCGATGCCGATGCCCTTCTCGCTCTCGCGGCCACGGCGGGCGATGCGCTCCATCAAGGTCTCCGGGCTGGCCTTGAGGTAGAGGATCACGTCGGGCTTGCGCAGGAAGTCCACCATGCAATGGAAAAGCGACGTGTAGTTGGTGTAATCGACGTCCGTCATCGAGCCCTGGTCGTGGAGCGTCCGGGCGAAGATCTCGGCGTCCTCGTAGATCGTCCGGTCCTGGATAAAGGGCAGCGAGCTGCGCCCGATCTCGACCTGCGCCTTGAAGCGCTCCCCCAGGAAGTAGATCTGCAAGTGAAAGCTCCATCGCGTCATATCGCGATAGAAGGGGTCGAGGTAGGGGTTCTGGATCACCGGCTCGTAGTAGGCGATCCAGCCGAGCTCCGCGGACAGCCGGTTCGTCAGCTCCGTCTTGCCCACCCCGATGTTTCCGGCAATGGCGAGGAAGAACCCGGGATTCACGCGCGGCTCCGGCCGCCGCTCAGCGTTGGCGAGGTTGGCATAGACCTGTCGTCTTCCGGGCGAAAGAGTGACGATTCCAGAACGTCTGCGCCCCGGCGTCGTGCGATAGTCCCCCTCGACGAAGCCGGGGTGGGGGCGAAAAAAAAATCGGAACCCCGCGAACGGCCCGAGCGTCTACAAGCGTGAAAGCAGTGGGGGGCCAGTTCGATGAACCTCGCGTGCGGCCCGCGACTCTGAGAACGAAGCCCCCCGTAATCGACCGAGAACCCCGTCCGGATGCACCCGGGCGGGGTTCCCGCTTTCGGGGCCGCGCGCCGCGCGCGGATCGCACGCTATCGGCGCCCTCCGCGAGCGTCAAGACGCGCCCTCGTCCTCGTCGTCCGCGGGCAGCTCGGGGCGGCGGAATCGCGCGGGATCGATGCCGTGCTTGCGCATCAGGTCGTGCAGCGTGGGCCGGCTCACGTCCGCGTCGCGCGCCGCGCGCGTGACGTTGCCCGCGTTGCGCGTGAGCACGTCGATCAGCAGCCGCCGCTCGGCGTCGTCGCGGGCCGCCTGCAGCGTCGGCAGGTCCGCCCGCGCCCCCGGCCCGCCCTCGAGCTCCAGGTCTTCGGGCCGCAGGTAGGCGTCCTGGGCGAGGATCACCGCGCGCTGGATGCGGTTCTCGAGCTCGCGCACGTTCCCGGGCCAGTCGTGCTGCTGAAGCGCGCGCAGCGCCGCCTGCGTGAAGCCCTTGATGCGCCGCTTGTGCTGGCGGCCGTAGAACTCGAGGAAGTACTCCGCGAGCAGCCGCAGGTCGTCGCCGCGCTCGCGCAGCGGCGGCACCACGATGCTCACGACGCTGAGGCGGTAGAAGAGGTCCTCGCGGAATCGGCCCGCGGCGCGCATCGCGCGCAGGTCCTGGTTCGTGGCCGCGACGAC
>JBAIWU010000023.1:0-1595 GCA_037917155.1 Candidatus Eiseniibacteriota bacterium | reverse complement strand
CGTCCGCTCCTTCGCCGCGCGCGCGGCGCCCGGTGGCGTCGTATGCGCGCGTGCCTCGCCCGTCTTCCGTGATTGGTGGAGGTGTGCGTCATGACCGGACCCCGCGCTCGATCCCTCGGTCTCGCGGCCGCGATCACATGCCTTCTGCTCGCGCTCGCGCCACCCGTCCGCGCGCAGGAGACGATCCCCGATTCCCCCATGGGTCATCGGCTGCCGCCCCGCATGAGCGCGGCGCGCCGCGCAGGCACCACCGCGGGCTACACGCCCGGCGACACCACGTGGGTGGGCCACAAGGCGGGCTACGCCGGCAACTACTGGGAGGTGGGCACCGGTCCCGCGCTCGGCGGCGTGAACACCGACGGCATGTGGACGTTCGAGTCCCCCGTGAAGGGCGACTCGCTCCAGGGCTGGTGGCCGTTCCGCAACAAGCAGTTCAACGCCTCCGGCCCGACGCTCGCGGACGTGAATCGCCCGTGGTGGGCGCTCGACTACGGCAACCAGGTCAACGCCGTGGTCGCCGAGGGGCGCTTCGACGCCTCGAAGCTCGGCACGCCGTGGCCTGGCAACCGCACCTGGGGCGTCGTCGGCGTGTGGCACAGCGACCCCGGCAACGCGGTGGCCGGCAGCGGCGTCCACTGGGCGCCGCTCGGCGGCGCGCGCTCGGCATGGATGGGCATGCGACGCCACGGCGACCTCACCGCCATGGACCCCGTCACCGGCAATCCCTTCAACGCCGACCTGCTGCAGTTCGACGTCGTCGCCACGGGGACGCCGAACTCGTACAAGCTGTTCCCCGGCTACGGCAACCAGATGGACCAGATGCTCTACCGCGACCTCGACCTGACCGGCGCGCCGCCCGACTCGGGGCTGCGCATCACGTTCAAGTTCCGCACCGAGATGTCCACGCTCAAGAACACCACGGCGAGCACCCGCACCGGGTGGTTCGAGGGTGACCCGATGAGCCTCGCCCCCGGCAACTTCATCTCCGCCGAGGCGGGCAGCCCGAACAATGCGCTCGCGCCCGTCGACTCTTTCCAGGTCTACGTCGGCGCGCCGGTCGAGAGCACCTGGACCGGCAGCGACGGCGTGGTGCGCCCGATCTACGACCCGCTGCGCCGCTGGTTCAACGAGGTGCTGAACGTCAACGCGCGCCAGTGGCTGTTCGCCCGCGCGGGCGCCGACAGCGGCACGGTGACGCTGGCGCTCACGAGCGCGCAGAAGAGCGCGCTGGTCGCCGCCGCGGGCTCGCCGGTCGTGCGCCTCGTGTTCCGCGTGCACACGAACCAGGGGAGCAGCGACGAGAGCGGCTCGTTCGTCTACACCTCCAACGGGCGCGGCGCGGCGCAGGTGGACGACGTGAGCTACGACGCCGGGCTCGGCCCGGTGGCGATCGGGGACTTCGAGGGCACGGATCCGGCGAAGGACATCGACAACACGAAGCCGGCGAGCGCGGCGTGGCGCTCGACCGGCAAGCCGCCGGCCGCGTGGGCGCACGTGCACGACCTGGCGTCGCTCGCCTGGGCGGACATCTGCGGTGCGCCGGGCGCGCCGCAGGTGGCCTGCGACATGCGCGGCCAGGTCGTCTCGTTCGGCGA
>JBAIWU010000022.1:0-1714 GCA_037917155.1 Candidatus Eiseniibacteriota bacterium | reverse complement strand
GTCGCGAGAGGAAGGCCGGCACCTGCAGGCAATCGGCGACCTCGGCCGCCGCCGCCACCTCGTCCACCGCGTGCACGTCGGTCAGCACCGGCACGCCGATCTCGCGGCGGACGCGCGCGAGCACGGCCAGCGCCTCCTCGCGCCCGAGGCCCTCGAACGAGGAGGCGCTCGAGCGGTTCGCCTTGCGGTACGAGGCCTTGAACACGTACGGCAGCCCGCGCGCGGCGCACGCGCGCTTGAGCGCCTCGGCCACGGTCAGGCAGAGGTCCGCGCCCTCGACCACGCACGGGCCCGCGACGACGAGCAGTCGCGGGCCGCCGGCCTCGGCGTTGCCGATCGCGAACCGGGTCATCACGTCCCGGCCTTCTGCGCCGGGCCCGCGGCCGGGGCGGCGACCGCGTCCTCGCCCAGGCGCGCGCGCCGCCGCTCGAGCGCCGCGCGCACGAAGTCGCGGAACAGCGGGTGCGGGTCCTGCGGGCGCGACTTGAGCTCGGGGTGGAACTGGACGGCCAGGTACCAGGGGTGGTCGGGCAGCTCGACGATCTCGACCAGCTCGCGCCCGACGCACTTGCCCGACAGCACGAGCCCGCGCGAGGTGAGCTGCTGCGCGTACTTGTTGTTGAGCTCGTACCGGTGGCGGTGCCGCTCCTCGACCTCGGGCCGGCCGTAGGCGCGCGCGGCGAGGCTGCCCTCGCGCAGGGCGCAGCGGTAGGCGCCCAGCCGCATCGTGCCGCCCTTCTCGACGACGCCCGCCTGGTCGGCGAGCAGGTCGATCACCTTGTGCTCGCTCGAGGGGTCGAACTCGCTCGAGTTCGCGTCCGCCCAGCCCACGACGTGGCGCGCGAACTCGACCGTCGCGACCTGCATGCCGAGGCAGAGCCCGAAGTAGGGCACGCCGGACTCGCGGGCGTACCGCGCCGCGCGGATCTTGCCCTCGACGCCGCGCTCGCCGAATCCGCCCGGCACGAGCACGCCGTCGGCGTCGCCGAGGAGCGCGGCCGGCTCGGCCTTCTCGAGATCGCTGCTCTCGACCCAGCGCACGTGCACGCGCGCGTCGTTCGCCGCGCCGGCGTGCACGAGCGCCTCGCTCACGCTCTTGTAGGCGTCGCGGACGTGCGTGTACTTGCCCACGATCGCGATCTCGCACTGGCGCTTCGGGCGCGTGACGCGCAGCACGAACGCCTCCCACGCGGACAGGTCGGCGGGCATGACGCCCTTGTCGGGCAGGCCCAGCATCGAGACGACGAGGTCGTCGAGGCCGCCGGCGTGGAACACGCCCGGCACCTCGTAGATCGACGTGACGTCGGTTGCGGCGATGACCGCCTCGGTGGGCACGTTGCAGAACAGGGCGATCTTCTCGCGCACGTCGGTGTCGAGCGGCGTCTCGCTGCGGCAGAGCAGGATGTCGGCCTGGATGCCGATCTCGCGCAGCTCCTTGACCGAGTGCTGCGTGGGCTTCGTCTTCACCTCGCCGGCCGCCTTGATGAACGGCACCAGCGTCACGTGCACGAACACCACGTCGCGGCGGTGCTCCAGCTTGAGCTGGCGCACGGCCTCCAGGAACGGCAGCGACTCGATGTCTCCCACGGTGCCGCCGATCTCGACGATGTGCACGTCGGCCTCGGTCGCCAGGCCCAGGCCGAGGATGCGGCGCTTGATCTCGTCGGTGACGTGCGGGATCACCTGCACGGTGCGCCCGAGGTAGTCGCCGCGG
>JBAIWU010000021.1:0-1545 GCA_037917155.1 Candidatus Eiseniibacteriota bacterium | reverse complement strand
GCCTGTTCCTGCGCACGGCCGAGTTCCTCTGGCAGGAAGGCCACACCGCGCATGCCACGGAGCAGGAGTGCCTCGAGGAGGTGCTCCGCATGCTCGAGGTCTACCGCGACTTCGTCGAGACGGAGCTCGCGATCCCGGTCTACGCCGGCAAGAAGAGCGACGCGGAGCGCTTCGCGGGCGCGCAGGACACGTACGCCATCGAGGCGCTCATGAAGGACGGCAAGGCGCTGCAGGCCGGAACGTCCCACCACCTCGGCCAGCACTTCGCGAAGGTGTTCGACATCACCTACCAGGACGAGCAGGGCAGGCGGCAGCACGTCTGGCAGACCTCGTGGGGCGTCTCGACCCGGCTCGTCGGCGCGCTCGTCATGTCGCATGGCGACGACCAGGGCCTGCGGCTGCCGCCGAATGTGGCGCCCATCCAGGCGGTCGTGGTGCCGATCTGGCGCAAGGACGCCGACCGTGCCGCCGTGCTCGAGTTCGTGGGAAAGGTGAAGCAGGCGGTGGGCGGGGGCGTGCGCCTGCACGTCGACGACCGCGACCAGTACACGCCGGGCTGGAAGTACAACGAGTACGAGATGCGCGGCGTGCCGCTCCGGCTCGAGGTGGGACCGAAGGACGTCGCGGGCGGGGCGGTCATGAGCGTGCGCCGCGACACGCGCGGCAAGGAGTCCATCCCGCTCGCGGATCTCGCGACCCGCCTGCCCGCGCTGCTCGCGGACGTGCAGGCGACGATGTTCGAGCAGGCGAAGGCGTTCCGGGACCAGAACACCGTGCTCGCCGGATCGAAGGACGAGGTCATCGCGCACTTCGCCTCCGAGAGGCGCGGCTTCGTCGCGGTCGCGTGGGACGGCTCGGCCGCGTTCGAGGCCGACATCAAGGAGGCGTGCGGCGCGACGCTTCGCTGCGTCCCGTTCGACCTCTCGCGCTTCGGCTCGCTGGAGCGCCCCGGCCACCGCGTGGCGCTCTTCGCGAGGGCGTACTGAGCCCGGGGGCCCGCCCGCGGTGAATCGCCCGGGAGCGGCCTCGGACACGGCGCTCGTGCGCCTGCCGAACTGGCTCGGCGACGCGCTCATGGCGCGGCCCTTCCTGGCGGAGCTGCGGCGGCGCGCGGCGCGGGTCGTCGCGCTCGGGCCGCCCGCGCTCCTGGGGCTGCTCGAGCCGGACGGGGCGTGGGACGAGTCGCACGCGTGGCCGCCGGGGCCGGACGCGCTGCGGCGCGTGCGCGCGCACGGCCCGCGGGTCGCGTACGTGCTGCCGCCCTCGTTCTCGAGCGCGTGGTTCGCGCTCCGTACCGGCGCGCGCGAGCGCGTGGGCTACGCCGGCGAGTGGCGCTCGGCGCTGCTCACGCGCGCCCCGCGGCGACCGGCGCGCGGCGATCGTCACGTCGCGCGCGAGTACCTCGCGCTGCTCGGCGAGGCGGCCGCCGCGCGCGAGGCGCCCCCGGTGCCGCCCCCGCTGCGCGTGCCCGCGGACGCGGAGCGCGAGGCGGAGGGCGCCCGGCGCGAGGCGGGCGCGCGCGGCAACCGCTACGCGATCCTCGCG
>JBAIWU010000020.1:0-3263 GCA_037917155.1 Candidatus Eiseniibacteriota bacterium | reverse complement strand
CAAGGACGGCACCCGTGTCGAGGCGAGCGAGCGGCGGGCGGCCGAGGTGCGCCGGAGGCTGCGTTGACCGCGACGCCCATCCCGCCCGACGACCCGGCCACGCGCGCGCTGCTGCGCCACGTGCTCGCGACGCTCGCCTATCGGGCGGCCAAGACGGTGCGCGGCACCCCCGAGGCGTTCGCCGACTACCTCCCTGCGCCGGGCTCGAACACGCCGCGCGCGCTGCTCGCCCACATGGGCGACCTGATGGACTGGTGCCTGCGCATGGCGCGCGACGGCGAGCGCACGTGGACCGAGGCGGCGCCGCGGCCGTGGGAGCAGGAGCAGGGGCGCTTCTTCGCCGCGGTCGGCGCGCTCGACCGGCACCTCGGCTCGTCGGCGCCGCTGCGCTGGGACCCGGGCGAGCTCTTCCAGGGCGGCATCGCCGACGCGCTCACCCACACCGGCCAGCTCGCGATGCTGCGCCGGCTGTCCGGCCACAGGATGAAGGGCGAGAACTACTCGCGCGCCGACATCGTCGCCGGCCGCACCGGCCTCGAGCAGACCCCGCCGGAGCCCGAGCACGAGTTCGACTGACGCGCCGCCGGCGCTCGCGCGCCGCTCCGGCCGCGCGCCCCGCGCCCGCGAACGGCCCTCCCGTGGTGGCCCGGGTGGCGATCCCGGTGCGCTCCCGGCGACGTGGAGAACCGCGGCGAGAACGCCCGCGCGACAGCGCGCCTCCGCGGGGCTACCCTTCCGGGGTCCATCCGGGCCCTTCGAGGAGAGGAGTTCCGCCATGTTCCGTCGCATCGAGGACTTCACCGGAGCGTGGGGCCGCGAGGCCGAGGCCACGCTCAAAATCCTGCGCGCCTGCACCGACGCGTCGCTCGCGCAGGCGGTCACGCCGAGCAGCCGGACCCTCGGCCGGCTCGCATGGCACATCACGCAGACGCTGCCGGAGATGCTGGGCCACGCGGGCCTGCCCGTGACCGGCCCCGCCCAGGACGCGCCGATCCCGACGCTGCCCAGGATCGTCGACGCGTACGCGGCCGCCGCGCGCTCGGTGCGCGAGTCGGTCGCCGCGCGCTGGACGGACGCGATGCTCGAGGAGCGAATCCCCATGTACGGGGAGCAATGGCGTCGCGGCGACGTGCTGATGGCCCTCATCGCGCACCAGGCGCACCACCGCGGCCAGATGACCGTGCTCATGCGCCAGGCCGGCCTGCAGGTGCCGGGCGTCTACGGTCCCGCCGCCGAGGAGTGGGCCGCGATCGGGATGGCCGCGCAGGCCTGACGCTGCCGCTGCGGGGCGGCGGGCCGGCAGCGGTCGCCGCCGGCGCCCCGCCCCTCGCGCCGCATGCCCGGCGCGCGGACGCGGTTACGGCGTGGCGTCGGCCACGACCGGCAGCGGCCACGGCACGCGGCGCAGGTTCTCGGGCATGAGGACGGGATTCGTCGCCTTCCACAGCGAGTCCATGTAGGCCGTGTAGCGCTCCTGCTTCGCGCGGTCGCTCACGCCGCGCGCGACCTGCGCCTGCTGCTGGGGCGTGAGCTGCTCCCAGTCGATCGGCGCCACGCTCTTGTCGACGAGCTGGACGACGCGCCAGTCGGTGCCGGTGAAGATCTCCCCGGTCCACGCGCCCGGCGCCATCTGGGCGAGCTGGCCCTGCAGCTCGGACCACGCCGGATCCTGTGACGGGAAGCGCAGCGTCTCCTCGCGCACGGCGAGCGCCGGGCTCACCGCGGCGGCGGCCGTGCGCAGCGACGCGCCCGGAGCCGCGCGGCGCGCGAGCCGGCCGATCGCCGAGGTGTCCGTCGAGGCGACCCACACGACGCGCGCCGAGCGGAGCTGCGGGTAGAGGTGCTTGGCCGACTCCCACGCGGCGCGGGCGGAGGCCACGTCCACGCCGCTCACGTTCGCGACCGCCTGCAGCACGTCGGCCTCGGCGAGGTGATTCTCGATCGCGTCGCGCAGCTTGTCGGCCACCGCGGGCTCCTGGTCGAGGTGCCGGCGCTTCGCCTCGAGGACCGAGATGCGCGTGATCGCCTGCCCCTGGATCCACGCGCGCATGCCGTCGATCGAGCTGGCCTCCGGGCCGCGCACGTCGGTGCGGTCGAGCAGGTCCTGCATCGCGTCGCCCATCGTGTAGGCGCCGCCGTCGTACGTGGCGAGCGGCACCTTCTGCTCCTTCGCGTCGGGCATCCAGTGCGGCGCGTCCAGCACGCGCGCGGGGGTCATGAACCGGAACAGCATCGAGGGACCCTCGGGCGCGACCTCGAGGTGGTACTCGCGCTCGAGCGCGAGCATCCCGTCCGTCAGCGCCTGGCGCTGCTTGCGCTGGCGGACCATCTCCATCAGCGCCGTGCGCTGCAGCTCGAACGGCGGCTGCGCGGCCGTGATCCGCGACGTCACCTGCAGCAGGAACCAGCCCTGCGGCGTCTGCCACGGGCCGCCCACCACGCCGATCGGCTGCGTGCGCAGCGCCTCGTCGAGCGGCGGGAACAGGTCGCCGGGCGAGCGCATGCCGAGCGCGCCTCCCGGGGGCAGCGTGTTGGGCTCGTTGACCGTGTTCGCCACGTCGGCGAACTTCGCGCCCGCGGCGAGCTTCGCCGCGGCGAGGCGGATCAGCGGCTCCTGCCCCGTGTAGATGACGTGCGCGTCGGCCTGCACGGCGCGCGCGGCGTGCATCGCGCGCGCCTCGCCCTCGCTCACGCCCATGTCGGCGGGCGCGATCTGGCGATAGAGCGCCTGCAGCAGCAGCTTCCGCTCCGTCGTCTGCGCGAACCGCCGCGAGCTCTGCAGCGTGTCGAGGCCGTGCCGGTGCGCGGCGAGGAGCACGAGCTCGCGCTGCACCAGCTCGCGCAGCAGCGTGGCCTTGGCCTGCTCGGGCGGGCCCGGCACGGTCGACTCGTTGCCGCTGGCGACGCGCGCGAAGTCCGCGACGGTGAGCGTGCGGTCCGCGACCCTGGCGACCGGGGCGTTGCGGGAGCCGCATCCGGCGAGGGCGGCCATGACGACCAGCGCCGCGACGGCGGCGCGAACGGACGTGCGGATCACGACGAGATCCTTTCGATGCGGTGGGAACGGCCTGCGGGCGCAGGCCGGCGGCCGAGATTAGGCCGGGCCCGCCGACGTGACAAGCCGCCCGGCCAGCGCGTCCTCGATCGCGCCGGCGGCTGCCGCGGCGCCGCGCTCGGACGCGATCGCCGCGCCCAGCGCGGCCGCGCGGGACTGCAGCGCGCCGTCGGCCAGCAGTGCCGCGAGCGCGCCCGCGGCGTGCCCG
>JBAIWU010000019.1:0-1557 GCA_037917155.1 Candidatus Eiseniibacteriota bacterium | reverse complement strand
TGGGCTGCTGCGGCTTCGAGACCACGGACGTCTCCTACCAGGGCACGCACAGCCTCGCCGCGCTGTTCCCGGACCTCCAGCAGGCGCAGATGGCGATGAGCGCGCAGTTCCAGCGCGCCGACGGGCGCATCCCGCACTTCTTCACGCCCGACTTCTCGCAGGTGGACAACCAGTTCGAGCGGGTGGACATGAACCCGCAGTTCGTGCTGATCGTCGCCCGCGACTGGCTGTGGAACGGGGACCGCGGGTATCTGGAGGCGATGTACCCCCACGTGCAGCGCGCGATCGCCAGCACGGCCGAGCTGGACACCGACGGCGACGGCCTGCCGGACAAGGACACCCGGCGCAACACGTACGACCAGTGGGACTTCTCGGGCACGCCGTCGTACATCGCGAGCCTGTGGCTGGCTTCGCTCAAGGCCGGCGTGCGGCTCGCCGACGACATGCACGACGACGCGACGGCCGCGCGGTGGCGCGAGGTCCTGCGCAAGGGCGCGGCGTCCTTCGACCGGATGCTGTGGAACGGCACGTACTACAGCCTGTGGGTGGACGGCGACCGCCGCGACGAGTGCTGCATGACCGACCAGCTCTCGGGCGAGTGGTACACGCAGTTGATGGGCCTGGGCCAGAGCCTGCCGCGCGAGCGGATCGTCGCCGCGCTCCAGGCCGTGGTGCGGCACAACTTCACGCCCGAGCAGGGCCTGGTGAACGCGACGTACCCGGCGGATGCGCAGGCGCGGTTCCCGGCGTACGAGAACCCGCAGCAGTCGGGGAACTGGACGGGCGTGGAGTACGCGATCGCCTCGATGATGATGGACTTCGGCCTGGTCGAGGAGGGCGTGGCGGTGGTGCGCGCGATCGGCGACCGCTACGCGCGGGCGGGCCGGATCTGGAACCACGTGGAGTGCGGCGACCACTACTACCGCGCGATGTGCAGCTGGGCGACGCTGCTCTCGGCGACCGGCTTCAAGGTGGACGTGCCGCACGGCGTGCTGACGGTGGCGCCGGTGATCCGGGTGCCCGAAGTGCGCGCGCCGTGGGCCGCCGCCACCGCGTGGGGCGAGTTCACGCAGACCGCGCGACGCTTCGAGCTGGCATGCCGCGAGGGCGACGTGTCGTTCCGCCGCCTGCGGCTCAATCTGCGGTCCCGCGCCCTGACGGCGCGGCTCGATGGCAGGAGGATTCCGTGCACGGTTTCGGACGAGAGCGGGTATCGCGCGCTGGACTTCGGCGCGCCGGTCACGGTGAAGGCCGGGCAGTCGCTGGCGGTCTCGGCCTAGTCCTCCTCCTCGCTTTCGCGGCGGCCCCGCTCGCGGCGCAGGCCGCGGGCGGCGCGCTGTCCGTCGCCGCGCCGTGGTGGCGGTCCAGGCTGATGCCGGCGCCCGAGTCCGTCGCGGTGCAGGCGGGACGGCTGGTGCTCGACTCCACCTTCAGCGTCGCGTCCACCGGCTACACCGACCTGCGCCTGGTGCGCGCCATGGGCCGCGCCATGCGCCGGCTCGAGGGCCGCACCGGCCTGATCCTCCCGCGCGAAGCCGCGCCCGCCGAGAGCGCGGC
>JBAIWU010000018.1:0-8623 GCA_037917155.1 Candidatus Eiseniibacteriota bacterium | reverse complement strand
CGCGTTTCCTCTCGCGCCTGCCGTACGGCTCGAAGACGAACCCGGTCGAGGAGTTCGACTTCGAGGAGGACACCGGCAGCGCGACGCACAGCAAGTACACGTGGGCGAACGCCGCCTACGCGATGGCGGTGAACATCAACCGCTCCTTCAAGGAGTACGGCTGGTGCTCGCAGATCCGCGGCGTCGAGTCCGGCGGCGCGGTCATGGGACTGCCGACGCACACGTTCCCCACGGACGACGGGGGCGTCGACATGAAGTGCCCGACCGAGATCGCGATCAGCGACCGCCGCGAGGCGGAGCTGGCGAAGAACGGCTTCATGCCGCTCGTGCACCGGAAGAACTCCGACTTCGCGGCGTTCATCGGCGCGCAGTCGCTGCAGAAGCCGGCGGAGTACGACGATCCCGACGCGACGGCGAACGCCAACCTCGCGGCGCGGCTCCCGTACCTGTTCGCGAGCTGCCGGTTCGCGCACTACCTCAAGTGCATCGTCCGGGACAAGGTCGGCTCGTTCAAGGAGCGCGCCGACATGGAGACCTGGCTGAACAACTGGATCGGACAGTACGTGCTGACCAACACCGCCACCGCGACGGACGCCGACAAGGCGCGCCGTCCGCTGGCCGGGGCCGAGGTCGTGGTCGAGGAGATCGAGGGCAACCCGGGCTACTACTCGTCCAAGTTCTTCCTGCGGCCCCACTACCAGCTCGAGGGCCTGACCGTGTCGCTGCGGCTGGTCTCGAAGCTGCCGTCCGGCAAGAAGTAGACGACACGAGGCGCGGGGCGGGCGTCGCGCCCGCCCTCGCCCGGCTGACCCGAAGCACGAATCCATCCATGGCCGGAGGTGCGCCGGCGAGCCGAGGAGGCGAGGGTGATCCTGTTCAAGTTCAAGAAGGAGATCAAGGGCGAGTCGACCGTGCAGGGCTTCGAGGGCTGGATCAACGCCTCGAGCATGCAGTTCGGCGTCGGGCGCGCCGTCTCGTCGCCCTCGGGCGGCACCGGCAAGCGCGAGGTGAGCGCCGCCTCGGTGAGCGAGGTGGTCATGAGCCGCAACTCGGACCTGGCCTCGCCGGAGTTCTTCTTCCAGTCCTGCGGCGGCCAGACGCTCGAGCTGTGCACGATCAACATCGTCCAGATCGAGGACAACAAGCCCGCGGTGCACGTGGCGATCGAGCTCACCGACCCGATCGTGTCCGCGTACAGCGTGTCGAGCGGCGGCGACAACCCGAGCGAGTCCGTGACGCTGAACTTCACGAAGATCTCGTTCCAGTACAACAGCTTCGACGGCAAGAAGGTGGTCTCGGGCACGCCGAAGAAGTGGGACCTGGCGAAGAACGTCACGTTCTGATCGCCCGCAGCGCAGCGCGCGGCCGCGTGCGCGCCCTCCCCGCTGACCCGCGGAAGGGCGCACGCGGACCGCGTCGGACCGGAGTGGGGACATGACCAGCGCACTGGACCTGAAGGGCCGCCCGCTGGCGGAGACGCTGTCGGAGCTGCAGCAGCGCGTGCGCCAGTCGCCGGGGGACGCGAAGCTGCGCACGTTCCTCTTCCAGCTCCTCGCCGTGCTCGGGCAGTGGGACCGCGCGCTGGCGCAGCTCGGCGTCGCGGGCGAGCTGGACGCGGGCGCGCTGGCGATGGTGCAGATGTACCGCGAGGCGCTCAAGTGCGAGGCGCTGCGCGCCGCCGTGTTCGCGGGCGAGCACACGCCCGTCATCTTCGGCGACCCGGAGCCGTGGGTGGCGCTCGTCGTCGAGGCGCTCAAGCTCTCGGCGGGCGGCCACCACGACCGCGCCGCGGCGCTGCGCGCCGAGGCGTTCGAGGCCGCCCCGGCCGCGCCCGGGCGCGTCGTGACGCACGACATGGCGCCGCAGGGCGACGAGCCCCCCGCCGGCACCGCGTTCGAGTGGATCGCCGACGCCGACCCGCGCCTGGGGCCCATGCTCGAGGCCATCGTGCTGGGGCGCTACGTCTGGATCCCGATGCAGCGCATCCGCCGCATCGACATCGAGCCGCCGGCGGACCTGCGCGACCTCGTCTGGACGCCGGTCCACTTCCAGTGGGCCAACGGCGGCGAGGAGGTGGGCCTCGTGCCCACGCGCTATCCCGGCTCGGAGCGCGCCGAGGACGACGCGCTGCGGCTCGCGAAGCGCACGGACTGGCGCGAGGTCGCGCCGGAGACGTGGGAGGGTATCGGGCAGCGCATGTTCGGCACCGACGCCGGCGAGTACCCGCTGCTCGAGCTGCGCCGGATCGAGCTCACCGCCGCCGAGGGCGGCGCCGCCGGCGCCACGGGGGCGTAGGGCGCGCATGGCCGACCTCACCCCGGCGGATCGGCTGCAGCCCGCGCTGCTCGACCGGCTCACCGACGACGAGCCCTCGCAGCGGGTCGAGTCGCGTGAGAAGCGCGTCATCTCGATGCGCCGCCTGCGCGAGTGCGTGCTGCGCGACCTGTCGTGGCTGCTCAACACCGGCAACCTCGCGCAGACCGAGGACCTGAAGGACTTCGATCAGGTACGCGCCTCCGTGCTCAACTACGGCGTGCGCGACCTCTCGGGCACGCTCGCCTCGAGCACGGACCTGCCCGAGGTCGAGCGCGCGATCCGGCAGGCCATCCAGGACTTCGAGCCGCGCGTGCTGCGCAAGACCGTCAAGGTGCGCGCCATCGGCGCGGTCGACAGCCTGACGCACAACGCCATCGCGTTCGAGATCGAGGGCGAGCTCTGGGGGCAACCCATGCCCACGCGGCTCTACCTGCGCTCCGAGCTCGACCTCGAGGACGGCACGATCCGCGTCACCGACCGCGTGGAGGGCGGCCCGGCCTGAGGGCCGGGCCGCGACGCCCATGGACCGCCGACTGCTCGGCTACTACAACCGCGAGCTGCAGCACCTGCGCGAAATGGGCGCGGAGTTCGCGCGCGAGTACCCCAAGATCGCCGCGCGCCTGGGCCTCGACGGCATCGAGTGCGCCGACCCGTACGTCGAGCGCCTGCTCGAGGGCTTCAGCTTCCTGGCGGCGCGCGTGCAGATGAAGCTCGACGCGGAGTTCCCGCGCTTCACGCAGCACCTGCTCGAGAGCGTCCACCCCGGCTACCTCGCGCCCGTGCCGTCCATGGCGATCGTGCGCTTCGATCCCGACCCCAGCGAGGGCACGCTCGCGGGCGGCATCACCGTGCCGCGCGGCACGGCCATGCGCAGCGTGCTCGGCAAGGGCGAGCAGACGGCGTGCGAGTTCCGCACCGCGCACGAAGTGACGCTGTGGCCGGTCGAGATCGCGCAGGCGGAGTACCTGCGCGTCTCGGGCTCGACCGCGGGCCTCGACCTGCCGGCGCTGCCGTTCCCGGCCGCGCAGCTGCGGGGCGCGGTCCGGCTGCGGCTGCGCACGAACGGCCCGCGCTTCGACCAGGTCGGCATGGACCGCCTCGTGCTGCACCTGCCCGGCGTCGAGCAGGCGCCGGTGCGGCTGTTCGAGCAGCTCGTCGCCGGCGCGCTCGGCGTCGTGGTGCGGCCGGCGAAGGCGCCGGCGCCCTGGCACGTCGTGCTGCCGAAGACATCCGTGCGCGCGATGGGCCTCGAGGACGACGAGGCCCTGCTGCCGGCCACGAGCCGGCAGTTCAGCGGCTACAGGCTGCTCACCGAGTACTTCGCGTTCCCGCAGCGCTTCCTGTTCGTCGAGGTCTCGGGCCTGCAGCGCGCCCTGAAGCAGTGCCGCGACACCGAGGTCGACGTCGTGCTGCTGCTCGACCGCGGCGACGCGACGCTGGACGGCAAGGTCGTCGCGCAGGACTTCGCGCTCTACTGCACGCCCGCGATCAACCTCTTCCCGCGCCAGGCCGACCGCATCCACCTGACCGAGCGCGACTACGAGCACCACGTGCTGCCCGACCGCACGCGCCCGATGGACTACGAGGTGCACACGGTCACGGGGGTGAGCGGCTACTCGGAGGGCGGCGAGCGGGCGCGCGAGTTCCTGCCGTTCTACGGCACCTCGGACCTCGCGCACGCCGAGGAGGCCGGCGCGTTCTACGCCGTGCACCGCGTGCCGCGGCAGCTCTCGTCGCGGCAGATGACGCAGGGGCCGCGCTCGGGCTACCTCGGCAGCGAGGTCTACCTGACGCTCGTCGACGGGCGCGAGGCGCCGTACCGCTCCGACCTGCGCCAGCTCGCGGTCGAGACGCTGTGCACGAACCGCGACCTGCCGCTGCTGCTCGCGGTGGGCGCCGGGCGCACCGACTTCACGGTCGCGACCGGCGCGCCCGTGCGCGCGGTGCGCGTGCTCGCGGGCCCCAGCCGGCCGCGCCTGCCGCTGTCGGAGTCCGAGAGCGCGTGGCGGCTCATCAGCCACCTGTCGCTCAACTACCTCTCGCTCACCGACGTCGACGAGAAGCAGGGCGCCGGGGCGCTGCGCGAGATGCTGTCGCTGTACGGCGACCTCGCCGAGCCCGCGGTGCGCAAGCAGATCGAGGGGCTGCGCTCGGTCGCGACGCGGCCCGTGCTGCGGCGCATCACGCGCGGGGCGAACTCGAGCTGGGTGCGCGGCATGGAGCTGACGTTCGCGATCGACGAGGGCGCGTTCCAGGGCTTCGGCCCGTACGTGCTCGGCGCCGTGCTCGAGCGCTTCTGCGCGCGGTGGGTGTCGGTCAACTCGTTCACGGAAACCGTGCTCAGGTCCCAGGAACGCGGGGAGATCGCGCGATGGCCGGCGACGATCGGTGGCCGGACGATGATCTGAGCGGCGCCGAGGCGCCGCCGGAGGACGCCGGGGCCCCCGTCGAGGTCGCCCCGCCGGATCCGCGCCAGGCGGAGCTCTACGCCGCGCTCGAGGCGGAGCCGTGGGCGTTCCACCTCTACCAGGCGCTGCGGCGGCTCGAGGCGGCGCACCCGGAGCGCCCGCGCTTCGGGCGCGCGCAGCGCCTGCGCGAGGAGCCGGTGCGCTTCGGCCAGGAGCCCTCGCTCGCGTTCCCGCCCGCGACCCTCGCCGGGCTGCGCACGACGCGCTCGGGGCTGCCGCGGCTGGACACGTTCTTCTTCGGGCTGTTCGGGCCCAACGGCCCGCTGCCGCTCCACCTCACCGAGTACGCGCGCGAGCGCTCGCGCAACGCGAACGACGACACGTTCCGCCGCTTCGCGGACGTCTTCCACCACCGCATGGCCTGCCTGTTCTACCGCGCGTGGGCGGACGCGCAGCCGGCGGTGCAGCACGACCGGCCCGACGACGACCGCTACGCGACGTACCTCGGCGCGCTGTTCGGCCACGGGATGCCGTCGATGCGCCGCCGCGACGCGCTGCCCGACTTCGCCCGCCTGCACTGGGCGGGGCTGCTCGGCGGCCCGACGCGGCCGGCGGAGGGGCTCGCGCGCATGCTCGCGGGCTACTTCGGCATGCCGGTGACGCTGGTGCAGAACGTCGGGCACTGGATCCCGCTGCCGCCCGCGATGCAGAGCCGGCTGGGCGGCGCCTCGTGCGTGCTGGGCGGCAGCGCGACGCTGGGCGACAGCGTCTGGGACTGCGCCGGCAAGTTCCGCATCGAGCTGGGGCCCGTGGGCTACCAGGACTTCACCCGGATGCTGCCCGGCAGTCCGAGCCTCGCGCGGCTCGTCTCGCTCGTGCGCGCGTGGGTCGGCGACGAGCTGTGGTGGGACATCAACGTGATCGTGCGCAGGGACGAGGTGCCGGGCACGCGCCTCGACGCGCGCAGCGGGCTGGGCTGGACGAGCTGGCTGCTGAGCGGCCGGGCGGAGCGCGACGCCCGCGAGTACATACTGGAACCGGTGGGGATGGCGGGCTGAGGCGCCGCGCCCGGCGCGGGAAACCTTCCTGAAGGAGCGTTCGATGTCGGAGATCAGTCGCGTCGCGTTGTTCGGCAAGCTCAACCCCGTCGCCTACCGCGCCATCGAGGCCGCGACGACCTTCTGCAAGCTGCGCGGCAATCCGTACGTCGAGCTCGTGCACTGGATCCACCAGATCATGCAGCTCACGGACTCGGACCTGCACCGCATCCTCAAGCAGTCGAACGTCAACCCGTCGAACTTCGCGCGCGACGTGACCGAGGCGCTCGACCGGCTGCCGCGCGGCTCCACGTCGATCACGGACCTCTCGTCGCACGTCGAGGAGGCCGTCGAGCGCGCGTGGGTGTACGGCTCGCTCATGTTCGGCGAGTCGCAGGTGCGCACCGGCCACCTCGTGGTGGGCATGGTCAAGACGCGCAGCCTGCGGAACGCCCTGCTCGCGATCTCGCGCGAGTTCGAGCGCATCTCGGCGGACAGCCTGACGGAGCGCTGGAAGGAGTACGTCGCCGGCTCGCCCGAGGAGGGCATGCGCGCGAGCGACGGCTTCGATGCGAGCGCGGGCGCCCCCGGCGAGGCGAGCGGCGCCATGGCACCGGCCGCGATGGGCAAGCAGGAGGCGCTGCGCCAGTTCTCGGTGGACCTCACCGAGAAGGCGCGCAAGGGCGAGCTCGACAACATCGTCGGCCGCGACGACGAGATCCGGCAGGTCATCGACATCCTCATGCGCCGCCGCCAGAACAACCCGATCCTCACGGGCGAGGCGGGCGTGGGCAAGACCGCGGTCGTCGAGGGCTTCGCGTTGCGCATCGCCTCCGGCGACGTGCCGCCGCCGCTCAAGGACGTCACGCTGCGCACGCTCGACGTGGGCCTGCTGCAGGCGGGCGCCAGCATGAAGGGCGAGTTCGAGAACCGGCTCAAGCAGGTGATCGAGGAGGTCCAGAAGAGCCCGAAGCCGATCATCCTGTTCGTCGACGAGACGCACACGCTCGTCGGTGCGGGTGGCGCCGCGGGCACGGGCGACGCGGCGAACCTGCTCAAGCCGGCGCTCGCGCGCGGCACGCTGCGGACGATCGGCGCGACGACCTGGGCCGAGTACAAGAAGTACATCGAGAAGGATCCCGCCCTCACGCGGCGCTTCCAGACCGTGAAGGTCGACGAGCCCGGCGAGGAGAAGGCGATCCTGATGATGCGCGGCGTCGCGAGCGCGCTCGAGAAGCACCACCGCGTCCAGCTCCTCGACTCGGCGATCGAGGCGGCCGTGCGGCTCTCGCACCGCTACATCCCGGCGCGGCAGCTCCCGGACAAGTCGGTGAGCCTGCTCGACACCGCGTGCGCGCGCGTCGCGATCAGCCAGCACTCCGTGCCGGCCGAGGTCGAGGACAGCCGCCGCCGCATCGAGGCGCTCGAGACCGAGAAGGGCATCATCGGGCGCGAGCGCGACGCCGGCTTCGACACCGGCGCCCGTGCGGGCGAGGTGGACGAGAAGCTCGTGGCCGAGCACGCCCGGCTGAAGGTCCTCGAGGAGCGCTGGCAGACCGAGAAGGGGCTGGTCGACCGCATCCTCGAGCTGCGCGCGAAGCTGCGCGGCGTGACGCAGCCCGTCGAGGGCACCGGCAGCGCGGCCGAGAAGGCGGCGGGGCAGGCGGCCGCGACGACGCCGGTGCAGGGCGCGAACGTGCCGGCGCCGCTGGCGGACGGCGAGCGCGAGGCGGCGCTGGCCGAGCTCAAGACGCTCGACGCCGACCTGCAGACGCTGCAGGGCGAGGACCCGCTCATCCTGCCGAGCGTGGACGACCAGGCCGTGGCGACCGTCGTCGGCGACTGGACCGGCATCCCGGTGGGCCGGATGGTCAAGAACGAGGTCGAGGCGATCCTCCGGCTCGCGGACACGCTCAACCAGCGCATCATCGGCCAGGGCCACGCGATGGAGATGATCGCGCGCCGCATCCAGACCTCGCGCGCCAAGCTCGACAACCCCAACAAGCCGATCGGCGTCTTCATGCTGGCCGGCACGTCGGGCGTGGGCAAGACCGAGACGGCGCTGGCGCTGGCCGAGGCGCTCTACGGCGGCGAGCAGAACGTCATCACGATCAACATGAGCGAGTTCCAGGAGGCGCACACGGTCAGCACCTTGAAGGGCGCGCCTCCCGGCTACGTCGGCTACGGCGAGGGCGGCGTGCTCACCGAGGCCGTGCGGCGGCGCCCGTACAGCGTCGTGCTGCTCGACGAGGTCGAGAAGGCGCACCCGGACGTCCACGAGATCTTCTTCCAGGTCTTCGACAAGGGCTGGATGGAGGACGGCGAGGGCCGGATGATCGACTTCAAGAACACGCTCATCCTGCTCACGACCAACGCCGGCAGCGAGCTGATCACCAGCCTGTGCAAGGACCCGGAGCTGATGCCCGAGCCCGACGCGATCGCCAAGGCGCTGCGCGAGCCGCTCCTCAAGGTCTTCCCGCCGGCGCTGCTGGGCCGCATCGTCACGATCCCGTACTACCCGCTCAGCGACGAGATGATCGGCAAGATCGTGCGCCTGCAGCTCGGCCGCATCCAGAAGCGGGTGCTCGCGAACCACAAGCTGCCGTTCACGTACACGGACGAGGTGGTGCGGCTGATCGTGAGCCGCTGCACCGAGCTCGAGAGCGGCGGCCGCATGATCGACGCGATCCTCACGAACACCGTGCTGCCGGCGATCAGCCGCGAGTTCCTCGCGCGGTTGATGCAGGGCCAGGCGATGAGCCGCGTGCACGTCAAGGTGGACGCCGGCGACTTCGCCTACGACTTCGACTGAGCCGGCCCCGCCGGGCCGCGCGCGGGGCCGTCAGGCGCCCGCGGCGGCCC
>JBAIWU010000017.1:0-2051 GCA_037917155.1 Candidatus Eiseniibacteriota bacterium | reverse complement strand
GTTCAAGATCAGGCAACAAGCGCCGTGCGGTTTTCCAATGTTCCCGGGCGGTTGTCCGCCCGGCCGGTCCGGCACGCACGCTGCACTGAGCGCACCCAGATGTCTTGAGTTGCTCCTCCAACTTCAGGATTTACGCAGATGAATTCCCTTCGGACGATGTTTCTCGCGGCGGCGGTGGCGACCCTCTCGGCGTGTGGCCAGGAAGCGACGATCGGCCACGACGGCGACGTGAGCGCGGCGGATGACGCGGCCCTGTCGAGCGCGAAGTTCGAGACCTTCCAGGGCAACGACGGCCGCTTCTACTTCCACCTGATCGCCGGCAACGGCCAGAAGGTGCTCGCCTCGCAGGGCTACTCGACCAAGTCGTCGGCGAACGACGGCATCGCCTCGGTGAAGGCGAACAGCGCCGACACCAGCCGCTACTTCATGCGCGAGGCCTCCGACGGCTCCTGGTACTTCGTCGTCATCGCGGGCAACGGGCAGATCATCGCGATGTCCGAGATGTACAGCACCCAGTCGAACGCGACCCGCGGGATGACCACCGTGCAGGCGTTGGTGAAGCTGACCACCTCGCCCACCTCGGCGCCGACCGGCACCGCGCGCTTCGCGGTCTTCAAGGGCCTCGACGGCAAGTACTACTTCCACGTGCAGGCCGCGAACGGCGAGATCGTGATGCAGTCGCAGGCGTACACGACCAAGGCCTCGGCCAACAACGGCGTCGCCTCGGTGCAGACCAACGGCGTGCAGACCAGCCGCTACGAGGTGCTCGCGGCGGCCGACGGCCAGTGGTTCTTCCACCTCAAGGCCGCCAACGGCCAGATCATCGCTCACGGCGAGACCTACCCGACCCAGTCGGCGGCGATCGCCGGCCGTGACAACTGCACCGTGATTCGGGGGGGCACCGTCGCCCGCTAAAGAAGGGGGAGGGCCGGCCCCGCTCACACTTCGAGCGGAATGCCCGGCGGGCGACACTCAGAGAGCGCGGACCGGCCCCCCGGTTCGCGCTCTTTGTTTTTTTGTACGGGATTGCGACGGTCGTTGCGCACGAAGCGCAAAGCGACATGCGCAAGAAACCCACCGAGTGGGAGGCCGAGAATTCTCATGTCGTAGCAGTTCCCCGCGCACCCCCTCGGACCTCCCATGACCGTCGGCTCCATCGGCAGCAACCCGCAGCCCCGCACCCAGCCCCAGGTTCACCCGGCGCACACCCAGCACCGCGCGCACCAGCCGCACCACCACACCCGGACCGGTCATTCGACGCGCGACACCTTCACCCCGCACACCGCGCGCGCGAGCGGCCCCGCCGGAGTCGGCCCGCAGATGACCCAGGCCGAGCGGGTGGCGGCGGTGCGGCAGATGGCCGACCAGGCGCGCGCCGCCGGCGTGCCGCCCGAGCTGCCGGTGATGACGGCGCTGGTCGAGTCGCGCTTCCAGAACCTCAACTACGGCGACCGCGACAGCCTGGGGATGTTCCAGCAGCGCGCGGCGTGGGGCAGCGCGGCGGACCGCACCAACATCCAGCGCTCGACCGACATGTTCCTCAACGGCGGCGCGGGCGGGCAGCGCGGCGCGGCGGACTACATCGGCCGCTACGGCAGCCTGCCGGTGAACGCGCAGAACCTCGGCCGCTGGGCGCAGCGGGTGCAGGGCTCGGCCTACCCCGACCGCTACCAGGCGCAGTTCGACAACGCCCGCGCGCTGCTCCACGAGGCGGGGGTCGCCGGCTACTGAGCCCGCTTCAAGGGTGGAGCGACCCGCAGTCCGCGCCGCTCGTCATCACCCGCACCTTCATCGGGTAGCTCTTCCCATCGGCCAGCCCGCGCCAGTCGGCCTCCGGCTTGTCGCACTGGTAGTGCTTGCCCTCGCTCGAGTCGATCTCCACCACGTACGACTCGTGGTGCGGGCCCTCGCGCTCGCACCCGCGGCAGCTCCCCATTCGCATCGACGGCAGGCTCGGCCAGCGTGGCGCCTGCGCCAGGTCGCCCGCGCTCTCCACGCTGCGGGCGAACTGCCAGCGGTCGACCGTGTAGTAGCACTTGTCGTCGTAGATC
>JBAIWU010000016.1:0-3230 GCA_037917155.1 Candidatus Eiseniibacteriota bacterium | reverse complement strand
CGACGCGCCTCTACAGCCCGTTCCCGAACCCGCTGCTCGGGACGAGCACCCTGCGCTTCGACGTGGCCCGCGGCGGCCCCGTGGCCGTCGAGGTGATCGACGTCTCCGGCCGTCGCGCCGCGACGCTGCTCGACCGCGCGCTGGAACCGGGCCGCTACGCGCTGCAGTGGGACGGCACGACCGACGCCGGCGCGCGCGCCGGAGCGGGCCTGTACTTCGTGCGCCTGACCGCGCCCGGCCTCGGGCGCCAGTCGGCGCGTCTCGCCGTGATCCGCTAATCCGCATCCCGGGCGGTCCCGCCGTCGCCAGCGGGGCCGCCCGCATCGTCCCGGGGGAATCGTGAGTCGCTCGACTTCGCTCCGCATCGCCGGCGCCGCGGCCATGGCCGCGGCGTTGCTGCTGTCCGCGCCGCCCGCGCGCGCGCTCAAGGTCGCCACCTACAACCTCATGGGCTACGAGAACCCGGGCGAGGGGCCGGGGCTGCCGTCGCCCTACATCACGAGCCGCCAGGCCAACTTCCGCACGATCCTGGCGGCGCTCGATCCCGACGTGATCCTCACGCAGGAGACGAACTCGCAGGCCGCGGCCGACTCCTTCCGGCTGGACGTGCTCGACCTTGTCGAGCCGGGCCAGTGGGCGGGCACATGGCTGTACGTGAACTCGGGCGAGGGCATGGGCCTGTTCTACAAGCCCGCGAAGGTCTCGATCGCCAACTTCACCGGTCTGTCCACGGGCGGGCCGCGCCTGGCCATCGTCGCCATCATCAAGCCGGTGGGCTACGTGAAGAACACGGCGTGGTTCCGCACCTACGGCATCCACTTCAAGGCCGGCAGCACGACCACCGACGCGACGACGCGCAACACCGAGGCGACGAACCTGCGCTCGGCCATCAACAACGCACCCCTCGCCACCGTGGGGCCGTCGTTCCTCGTGATGGGCGACAGCAACATCTACGACGGCACCGAGGGCGCGTACCTGCGCCTGACCGAGTCGCAGACGAACGACAATGGCCGCAGCTTCGACTACCTCGCACTGGCGTCGCCCTGGCACCAGAACGGCCTCAACAGCGCCGCGTACACGCAGTGCCCGTGCAACTCGTGCTCCACGACCGGCCAGTCCGGCGGCGGCCTCGACGACCGCTTCGACCTCGCCCTGACGTCGGCGTCGCTGATCGACGGCGCGGGCCTCGAGTACGTGCCGGGCAGCTACACGCCGTTCGGGAACGACGGCCAGCACTTCAACACCGACATCAACGCGTACGGCTTCAACAACGCCGTCGGGCTGACCGTGGCGAACGCGCTGCACGACGCCGCCGACCACATCCCGGTCATGGTCACGCTGCGGCTGCCCGCGAAGCTCGCAACGGCCTCGCAGCTCTCGTTCGGCACGGCGATCATGGGGGCGGGCGTCACGCAGACGCTCAGCGTCGCCAATGTCGCCTCGACGCCCGCGGCCGACCTGGTCTACACGCTGACCGGCAGCGGCGGCTTCGTCGCGCCCGTGGACACGTTCACGCTCGCCGCCGGGGCCGCGGCCAATCTGCACGCGCTCGCCATGGATACGAGCGCGCCCGCCGCCCTGAACGGCGCCGTGACGCTCGCGAGCAACGACAACGACACGACGAGCAAGGCGGTCCTGCTCGACGGGCGCGTGCTCGCGCACGCCGCGCCGTCGCTCGACTCGGTCGCGACCGTGGCGTCCGGCCTGCTCTACATGGGCAGCCAGTTCGTGGGCGGCTTCACGGACAAGCCGCTGCGCGTGTTCGACGCGGGCTACGGGCCGCTGCGCGCCCGGCTCTCGCTCACGGGCGCGACGCTGACCGGCGATCCGCGCTTCTCGCTCGCCGGCGGCTTCGGCCCGGTCACGTTCGGCTCGCCCGGCGTCACGTACACCGTGCACTTCGACGACACCGCCGCGCCGCCGGACTCGGACTACAGCGCCCTGCTGACGTTCTCGACCGCCGACGAGCCGCTCCCCGGCGCCACGCCGCTCGCGCCGGTCACGGTCGAGCTGCGCGCGCACGTGCTCAGCGGCAACGCGGGCGTCGGCGGCACGCCCGCCGCGCTCCGCTTCGACCCGCCGAGCCCGAACCCCGCGCACGACGGCGCGACGATGGCGTTCGACCTGCCGCGCGGCGCGCACGTCGCGCTGGGCGTGTACGACCTCGGGGGCCGCCGGGTCGCCCGGCTCGCCGACGGCGAACTGGGTCAGGGCCACCACGTGGTGCGCTGGAACGCCCAGGACGACGCCGGCCGGCCCGTCCCGGCCGGGCTCTACTTCGTCCGCTTCCAGACCCCCGGGCTCACGCGGATCGCCCGCGTCGCGATCCTGCCGTAAGGAATCCCGTCACCTCCGCGCGCCCCGTCCGGCCTCCCCGGGCGGGGCGCCGGCGTCCCCGGCCGGCTCGAATCCCGGGCATTCCCGCACCGGCTGGCGCGGGTAGCGCTCGAAGTGTGCGTCCTCCCGCGACCGTTCGCAGAGCAGGAAGACGCTGCGCGGCGTGGTGATGCGGCGGACGTGCCGGCAGCCGGGACAGAGGCCGGCCGGCGGGTCGGGACGCGGGGCCATCGTTCGAGCTCCCTGGTCAAGGATCGCGGACGGCGCCCAGCATAGCCGACGCCGACGATGGGACCGCGCGCAAGGCGTGCGGCGCCGCGCGGCGAGGCGCCGCGGCGGCAACGGGGCCCGGGCCGGCGGTGTCGCGTGGCCCCGGTGTCGGCCGGCTTGACGCTTCTTTCGTGCGAGGCGCCCCCCGCGGATGCCCGTCGTACCCGCCGGGACCCCGCTTCGGCCTGCGGCCACGAGCGTTGCGGCGTCGCCAGGATCGGTGGCCCGGTGATTGCTGCTGCACCCGGTGTTCATGAGGCCCCTTGCCTCCTTGGCCCCAAAGGAGATGTTCCGACATGAAGTGCCTGCCCCTCGCCCTGGTGTGCGCCGCATTCCTGGCCTGGCCCGCATTCGCGGGGCCCACGCCGGGTGGCGACATGACCCAGGACGGAAACAGCTCCGTCGACCTGCAGTGGCATCGGGATCGGCACCCCGACCAGCCCGTCCAGCCCGTGCCCGAGCCGGGCACCATGGCACTGGCGTCAATGGGGCTGATCGCTCTCGGCGCGGCGGCGCGAGCGCGTCGCAAGTAGCCCATCCAGTCGCGCGCTTGTCCCCACGGGCGCGCGCCGGACGTCATCTGCCCAGCTGACCCCCACGAGGGGACGGCGGCGAGGAGTTCC
>JBAIWU010000015.1:0-4231 GCA_037917155.1 Candidatus Eiseniibacteriota bacterium | reverse complement strand
GGCGCGATCCTGTGCTCGGTCGTCCCCGCGATGACGCGGCCGTGGACGGAGGCGCTGCGCGCCGCGACCGGGCGCGCGCCGGTGGAGCTCTCCGCGCGCAACGCCGGGCTGCCGGTCGAGGTGCCCGAGCCGATGACCGGGGGCCCGGACCGGCGCGCGAACGCGTTCGCGGCGGGCCGGCTCTACGGCACTCCCGCGATCGTCGTCGACCTCGGCACCGCGACGACGCTCGATTGCGTCTCGAAGTCGGGGGCGTACGTCGGCGGCGCGATCGCGCCCGGCGTGGTGACCGCGTCCGAGGAGCTGTTCCGCCGCGCCGCGCGGCTCTCGCGCGTGGACCTCACGCGGCCCGCGCGCGCGCTCGGGCGCACGACCGAGGAGGCGCTCCGGGTGGGCGTGCTCTGGGGCAACGCCGGCCTCGTCGACTCGCTCGTGCGCCGCGTGCGCTCCGAGCTCGGCGGCCGGCCGAAGGTCATCGCGACCGGCGGCCTGGCCCCGATCCTCGCGCCGGAGTGCGAGACGATCGACCTCGTCGACGAGGGCCTGACGCTCAAGGGCCTTCGCCTCATCTGGGAGGAGATGACATGAGACGCGCCGCGCGCACCGCGGCCGCGGCGCTGCTGGCGCTGGCCGGGCTCGCCGCGCTTCGCGCCCTCGCCTCGCAGCTGCCGGCCTACCCGGCCCCGACCTCGTGGGTCGGGCACTCGCACGACCGGCCGGTGCCTCCGGGCGGCGTCACCGCGCCCGAGTCGCTCGAGGCGAGGACGTACGAGCGCACGCTCGCGGACCCGAAGTGGGAGGGGCGTGGCGTCGGCACGGCCGGCATCGAGCTCGCCGCGGACTGGATCGCGTCCCGAATGAAGGCCGCGGGCCTGAAGCCCGGGGGCGACGCGGGCGGCTGGTTCCAGTCGTTCGAGGTCACGACCGGCGTCGTCGCGCAGGCGCCCTGCGAGCTGACCTGCGACGGCCGGCGCGACACGCTGGGCGAGTCGCTGCAGCCGATCGGCTTCTCGACGAACGGGACGGCGCGCGCGCGCGTCGTGTTCGCGGGCTACGGCATCACGGCGCCCGGCTACCAGTACGACGACTACGCGGGGATCGACGCGCGCGACGCGCTCGTGCTCGTGATGACGCAGGAGCCGGGCGAGATGGACAGCACGAGCCGCTTCGACGGCAACGTGAACACGCCTTACGCCGACCTGCGCACGAAGGCGATCAACGCGCGCGAGCACGGCGCGCTCGGCCTCGTCGTCGTGAACGGCCCGAAGTGGCACGCCGGCGAGCCGCTGCGCCCGCCGGCGACGGAGGGCGAGGCGTACATGAGCAGCGGCCTGCTCGCCGCGTTCGTCTCCGAGGCCGCCGCGAACGCGCTGCTCGCGCCCGCCCGCGTGACGCTCGCGGAAGCGCAGGCGGCGATCGAGTCGACGCAGGCGCCGCGCTCGTTCGCGACCGGTGACAGCGCGACGCTCACCGTGAACCTGCGCCGGACGCGCGACCGGACGCGCAACGTCGTCGGCCTGTTCCCGGGCCGCGACACGACCCGGACGCTTGTCATGGGCGCGCACTACGACCACCTCGGCTACGGCGGGCACAGCTCGCTCGCGCCGAACGAGCACGTGCCGCACGTGGGCGCCGACGACAACGCCTCCGGCGTCACCGCGATGCTGATGGCGGCCGAGCGCATGGGCGCGCGCGTCCGCCGCGGCTGGAAGCCGGCGCACACGCTCGTGTTCGCGGCGTTCACGGGCGAGGAGATCGGCCTCGTGGGCTCGTCGCACTTCACCGACGACCCACCGCGGCCGTTCGAGACGATCGAGGCGATGCTCAACATGGACATGGTGGGCCGCCTGCGTTCCGACCGGCTGCAGGTGATGGGCGTCGGCACGGGGGAGGGCTTCGACTCGCTCGTCGCCGGGACGAACCGCGCGGTGCCGCGCGCGCACTTCGACCTCCGGACGAGCGAGGACGGCTACGGGCCGTCGGACCACAGCTCGTTCTACAAGAAGAACGTGCCCGTGCTCATGCTGTTCACGGGCTCGCACGCCGACTACCACAAGCCCAGCGACACGTGGGACAAGATCCAGGCGGCCGGGCTCGTGCGGGTGTCGAGCTTCGCGCAGGCGCTCGTCGAGTCGCTCGACGCACGGCCGCGGCCGGCCTACCGCAAGGCGAAGGCCGACGAGTCGCCGGGCCGCATCGCCGGCGGCGGCGGCTACGGCGCCTGGCTCGGCACGATCCCGGACTACATGCAGACGGAGGGCGGCGTGCTGCTCTCCGGGGTGCGCGCGGGCGGGCCGGGCGACCTCGCAGGTCTCAAGGGCGGCGACGTCATCGTGCGCTTCGACGGCATCCGCGTGGACAACATCTACGACTACACGTTCGCGCTCCGCTCCCGGAAGCCCGGGCAGGCGGTGCGCATCACCGTCAAGCGCGACGGCCGGGACCTGGAGCTGGTCGCCACGCTCGGAAGGAGGCCGTGACCATGTCGCACCGCGTCATCCCCACGATGACCGTCGCGCTCGCCCTCGCCCTCGTCGCGGGGCCGGTGGGCGCCGCGTTCCGGCCCGTGCCGCCCACGGCGCAGGCGGCCGACTCGCTGATCCGTCCCGGCGAGACGCACTTCGCCCACCTGTGGCAGCTCACGTTCGGCGGCCAGAACGCCGAGGCGTACTGGAGCGAGGACGGCCGCAAGCTCATCTTCCAGTCCACGCGCGACGGCTGGCCGTGCGACCAGGAGTACGTCGTCGACCTCGCAAGCGGGAAGGTGACCCGCGTCAGCACGGGGAAGGGCCGCTGCACCTGCGGCTACTTCTACGACCACGACCGGCGCGTGCTGTTTGCCTCGACGCACCTCGACGCGGACTCGTGCCCGCCGCCGCCCGACATGAGCCAGGGCTACACGTGGGCCCTCTCACCCGGCTACGAGATCTTCACCGCGAAGCCCGACGGCAGCGACCTGCGCCGGCTCACGGACCACCCCGGCTACGACGCCGAGGGGACGATGTCGGTCGACGGCCGCTGGCTGGTGTTCACGAGCAAGCGCGACGGCGACGTCGACCTCTACAAGATGCGCATGGACGGCACGGGCCTGACCCGGCTCACGCGCGAGGTCGGCTACGACGGCGGCGCGTTCTTCTCGCACGACGGCCGGCGCCTCGTGTGGCGCACGCACCGCACCGACGACAGCGCGCAGGTGGCGCAGTTCCGCGAGCTGCTCGCGCAGGATCTCGTGCGGCCGACACAGATGGACATCTGGGTCGGCGATGCGGACGGCTCGCACGCGAAGCAGGTCACGTTCAAGCCGGGCGCCTCGTTCGCGCCGTACTTCACGCCGGACGACCGGCAGGTCATCTACTCGTCGAACTGGGAGAACCCGCGCAGCCGCAACTTCGACCTCTACCTGGTCGGCGTCGATGGCGGCGAGCCCGTGCCGGTGACGCGCGACGAGGGCTTCGACGGCTTCCCGATGTTCTCGCCCGACGGCCACTGGCTGGTCTTCTGCGCCAACCGCAACGGCAGGGTGCGCGGCGAGACGAACATCTTCCTGGCCGAGTGGCGCCCCTGAACGCGCACGGACGGGCGGGCGCGCGGCGCCGTGGCCCGTCGATCGCCCGCGAGTCGCGCACGACCGGGCGCGACGCGATCGGCCTGCTGCTGCTCGCGGCGTTCCTCGCGGTCGCGTTCGGCGACGCGCTGCGGTTCCCGTTCCTGAACGACGACTACGTCTTCCTCGACCGCACGCGCGCGGCGTCGTTCGGCTCGCTGTGGGGCTTCGGCCGGCTCGCGTTCCAATGGTACCGGCCGTGGTCGCGCGAGCTCCACTACTGGCTGCTCCAGCACCTCGCCGGCCCCTCCGAGCCGGTCTTCCACGCGGCGAACCTCGTGCTGGGCCTCGCCGTGCTCGCGGCGTTCGGCGGACTCGTGCGCCGCGAGGCCGGCCAGGCCGCGTCGGCGTGGGCGCTGGCGGCGGCCGCCGCGATCGCGGCGTGGGCGTTGCCGATGCTCTGGGTCGCGGGGGTGCAGGACCTCTGGATGCTGCTGTGGGCGCTGCTCGCGCTGCGCGCGTGGGCCGACGACCGGCGCGGCCGCGCGGCCGCCGCGTACGTGCTGGCCCTGCTGAGCAAGGAGACGGCGTGCGTGCTGCCGGGCGTGATGCTCGCGTACGACGTGCTCGTCGCCGGCCGCCCGCCCGGCCACGCACTGGCGCGCATCGCGCCCATGGGGGCGATCG
>JBAIWU010000014.1:0-2625 GCA_037917155.1 Candidatus Eiseniibacteriota bacterium | reverse complement strand
CGTTCGCGCCCGGGACGGCGACGGCGGGCGCGCCCGAGGCCGACGACGACTTCTTCCTCGTGCCTCCCGTGGTGGAGAACCTCGAGCCGTGAGCGCGCGCGGGGCCGACGCGTGGCGGCTGTCCGCGCTCGAGCTCGCGGCGCGTGTGCGCGCGGGCGGGCTGACCGCGGTCGAGGCGGCGGAGTCCGGCTGGGACGGCCCCGCGCAGCGGTGGGAGCGCGACGTGCACGCGGTCGCGCACACGGACCGCGAGCTCCGGCACGCGGCGGCGCAGTCCGCGCCGGCCGACGGGCCGCTCGCCGGCGTGCCCGTGCTGGTCAAGGACAACCTCTGCACGACGGACTTCGCGACGACCTGCTGCTCGCGCATCCTCGCGGGCTGGCAGTCGCCGTACGACGCCACCGTGGTGGCGCGGCTGCGCGCCGCGGGCGGCGTCGTCGTGGGCAAGGGCAACATGGACGAGTTCGCGATGGGCTCGTCCACCGAATTCAGCTGCTACGGCCCGACCCGCAACCCCTACGATCTCGCGCGCGTGCCGGGCGGCTCGAGCGGCGGGCCGGCGGCCGCGGTCGCCTACGGGCTCGTGCCCGTCGCGCTGGGATCGGACACCGGCGGCTCGGTGCGGCAGCCGGCGGCGTTCTGCGGCGTGTTCGGCCTCAAGCCCACGTACGGGCGGCTGTCGCGCTATGGCCTCGTCGCGTTCGGCTCGTCGCTCGACCAGGTCGGCATCTTCGCGCGTCACGCGGGCGACGTCGCCGCCACGTACGCGGCGCTCGCCGGGCCCGATCCGTTCGACGCGACGACGCGGCCCTCGCCGCCGCCCGACGTCTCGGCGTGGGACGCGGGCGTCGAGGGCCTGCGCTTCGGCTGGCCCGCGAACCTGTGGGCGCGTGGCGTCGACGCCGAGATCGTCGACGCGCTCGAGCGCGCCGCGGCGGCGCTCGAGCGCGCGGGCGCCGTGCGCGTGCCGTTCACGTTCCTGCCGGGCGAGTACGGCGTCGCCGCCTACTACCTCGTCGCGACGGCCGAGGCGAGCAGCAACCTCGCGCGCTTCGACGGCGTGCGCTACGGCCACCGCGGCGCCGCCGGCGACCTCGCGTCGCTCTACGCGGGCACGCGCACCGAGGGCTTCGGCCCGGAGGTGCAGCGGCGCATCCTGCTCGGCACGTACGCGCTCTCGGCCGGCTACTACGACGCCTACTACCTGCGCGCGCAGCGCGTGCGCACGCTCATCCGCCGCGAGTTCGCCGAGCGCTTCACGCACTGCGACGTCATGCTGCTGCCCGCCTCGCCGACGCTGCCGTTCCGGCTGGGCGAGAAGACGTCGGACCCGCTGGCGATGTACCTGAGCGACATCTTCACGATCGGCGCGAACCTCGCCGGGATCCCGGGGCTCTCGGTGCCGATGGGGCTGACGCGCGAGGGGCTGCCGACGGCGGTGCAGGTCCTCGGACCGGAGGACGCGGAGCCGCGCCTGCTGCGCGCCGGCCGCGTGCTCGAGACGGGCGGCGACCGCGCGCGGCTGGCGCGTGACCACACCACGGAGTTCGCATGGCCTGGGAAGCGGTGATCGGGCTGGAGTGCCACATCCAGCTCAACACGCGCACGAAGATGTTCTGCGACTGCCCGGTGCGCTTCGGCGCCGAGCCGAACACGCAGGTGTGCCCGGTGTGCCTCGGCCTGCCGGGTGCGCTGCCACGCGTGAACGAGGCCGCCGTCGACCACGCGCTGCGGCTCGGGCTCGCGCTGGGCTGCCGGCTGCGGCCCGAGAGCGTGTTCGCGCGCAAGAACTACTTCTATCCGGACATGCCGAAGAACTACCAGGTGACGCAGTACGACCAGCCGCTGTGCGAGGGCGGCGCGCTGCCGGCGGTGATCGACGGCGTCGAGCGCCGCTTCGCGCTGACCCGCATCCACTGCGAGGAGGACGCCGGCAAGTCGTTCCACCCCGAGCGGCATGGCGACCGCAGCCTGTCGCGCGTCGACTTCAACCGCGCCGGCGTGCCGCTGCTCGAGATGGTGACGGAGCCCGTGCTGCGCACCCCCGCCGAGTGCGCGGCGTTCCTCACGTCGCTGCGACGGCTCGTGCGCGCACTGGGGATCTCGGGCGGCGACATGGAGAAGGGCCAGCTCCGCTGCGACGCCAACGTGAGCCTGCGGCCGCAGGGGCGCGAGGCGCTCGGCACGAAGACCGAGATCAAGAACCTCAACTCGATCAAGGGCGTCGAGAAGGGCGTGGCGGCGGAGATCGCGCGCCAGGCGCGGGCGCTCGACGCGGGTGAGGCCATCGTGCAGGCGACGCTGCTCTACGACGCCGACCACGACCGGCTCGCCGTCATGCGCACGAAGGAGGAGGCGCACGACTACCGCTACTTCCCGGATCCGGACCTGCCCGTGCTGCGTGTCGGCGCGGCTCGCGTCGAGGCGGCGCGCGCGAGCCTGCCCGAGCTGCCGTGGGTGCGCGAGGAGCGGCTGGCGTCGCAGTTCGGCCTGCCGGCGTACGACGCCGCCGTGCTCGCGGACCCGCCCGCGCTCGCGGACTACTTCGAGGCCTGCGCCGCCGGCGTCGAGGCGAAGCTCGCGAGCAACTGGATCATGACCGAGGTGCTCCGGGTGCTGAACGAG
>JBAIWU010000013.1:0-3438 GCA_037917155.1 Candidatus Eiseniibacteriota bacterium | reverse complement strand
CGCGCTCGTGGGCCTGGGCCTGCTGCTCGGCATCGCGGGCGGCGCCGTCGAGGGGCTCTCGGCCGCGGGCCTGCTCTTCGAGCCCTCGCCGCGGCTCGGCCTGCACCTCGTCTCGCGCGGCATGATGCTGGCCATCGTGCTGGGGCTCGGCGGGCTGCTCGTGCCCACGTTCGAGATGCTGCCGGACCCGCTGCGCATCGTCGGCGTCGCCCGCGCGGGCGAGCGGCCGCCGCGGCGCGCGTTCCTCGCCGGCATCGCGCTGCTCGTCGCCGGCGCGCTGGTGGCCGAGGCGATCGGCCGGCCGCGCCTGGGCGACGTCATGCGCGCGGTCGCCGGGGTCGCGAGCCTGATGCTGTCGTGGAAGCTGTGGCGCCGGCCGACGAGGCCGATGCGCGTGCCGTGGGCGCTCTGGAGCGCCGGCGCGTGCCTGCTCGCGGGGCTGCTCGCCGCCGCGATCCTCCCCGAGCACGAGATGGCCGCGTGGCACATCGTGTTCGTGGGCGGCTACGGCCTGCTCACGATGGCGATCGGCACGCGCGTCGTGGTCTCGCACGGCGGCCACGACCTCGGCGCGGAGTCGCGGCTGCTCGGCACGCCGGTGCTGGCGTGCCTGGGCGCGGCGCTCGTCGCCCGGCTCGCGGCGGGCGAGGTCGATCCCGACCTCGGCCCGGCGCTCGCCGCCGCCGGCGGGTTGTGGGCCGTCGCGTGGGTGCTGTGGCTCGTCGCCGCGGCGCCGCGCGTGCTGCGCACGAAGCGCGCGCTCATGATGCCGTCGCGGCCCGCGCGCTGACGGCGCGGGCGCGTCGCCGCCGGGTCCACGGGCCGGCGGGCGCGCCGCGCGCCGCGCGGTCAGGAGCGCCCGAACTCGTCGTGCGCGGCCGGGTCCTCGGCGTGGTGCTTGATGACCCGCGCCTCGGCGATGAACACGACCTCCTCGGCCACGTTCGTGGCGAGGTCGCCGATGCGCTCGAGGTTCCGGCCCACGAGCACGTAGGCCATGAGCCCCTCGATCTCGGACGGGTTGCGGACCATGCGTGCGAGGAGCTCGCCGAACAGGTGGCGGTTCAGCTCGTCGACCTCGTCGTCCCGGCGCACCAGCCGCCGCGCCGCGTCGGCGTCGCGCCGCACGAACGCGTCAAGGGACTCGCGCAGCATGCCGATCGCGCCCTCGGCCAGCGGCGCGAGGTCCGCGAGCGGCCGGATCGCCGGCTGGCCGGCCAGCGTCTTCGCGCAGCCCGCGATGTTCACGCCGTGATCGCCCACCCGCTCGAGGTCGTTCGAGATCTTGAGCGCCGACGTGATGAAGCGCAGGTCGCGCGCCAGCGGCTGCTGCAGCGCGAGCAGGTCGATGCAGCGCTCCTCGATGTCGATCTCCAGCCGGTCGATCGCCTTGTCGTCGCGGAAGACCTCCTCCGCGAGCGCCGGGTCGCGGCGCTGCAGCGCCTCGACGGCCTTGCGGACGATGCGCTCCGCGAGGCCGCTCATGTGGAGGAGCTGGGCCTTGAGCTCCTCGATGCTCTCCTCGAAGTGGCGCTGCATGGCTCCTCTCAGCCGAACCGGCCGGTGATGTAGTCCTCGGTGAGCTTCATGCGCGGGCTCGTGAACAGGTGGCGCGTGTCGCCGTACTCGACGAGCTCGCCCTGCAGCATGAACGCGGTGCGGTCGGAGATGCGCGCCGCCTGCTGCATGTTGTGGGTGACGACGAGGATCGTGTACCGGCTCTTGAGGTCCAGCACCAGCTCCTCGATGCGCGCGGTCGCGGTGGGATCGAGCGCCGACGCGGGCTCGTCCATGAGCAGCACCTCGGGCTCGACCGCGAGCGAGCGGGCGATGCACAGCCGCTGCTGCTGGCCGCCCGAGAGCGCCAGCGCGGGCCGGTCGAGCCGGTCGCGCACCTCGTCCCAGAGCGCCGCGCGGCGCAGGCTGTCCTCGACGCGGATCTCCAGCTCGCCGCGGTCGCGCAGCCCGATCAGCCGCAGGCCGAACGCCACGTTCTCGAAGATCGAGCGCGGGAAGGGATTCGGTCGCTGGAACACCATGCCGACGCGGCGGCGCAGGTCGACGACGTCCACGTCGCGGCCCAGCAGGCCCGCGCCCGCGAGCTCGAGCGCGCCCTCGGTGCGCACGCCGGGGATGAGGTCGTTCATGCGGTTGAACGAGCGCAGCAGCGTGCTCTTGCCGCAGCCGGACGGGCCGATGATCGCCGTCACGCTGCGCGCGGGGATCTCGATCGAGACGTCCTTGAGCGCGTGGTGCGCGCCGTAGAAGAGGTGATAGTGGCGCGCGGCGAGCACGGTCTCCCCCGGCGGGTCGGCCGCGGGCGGGCCGGAGCGCTCGGGCGGCAGCGACTGCCGCGGGGTGTGGACCACGACGCGCGCCTCCTCCACGGGGATCGGGGTGGTCATCGGATCGTCCTCGTCGTCCAGCGCATGATACCCGCGAGCGCGGCCACGAGCGCGAACAGGACGAGCGCGCCGGTCCAGGCCTGCGCGTTCCAGTCGGGATAGGGCGCCCGGGCGTAGTCGAAGATCATCACCGGCAGCGACGCGATCGGCCGGTCCAGCGCGAGCGACCAGAAGCGGTTGCCCAGCGCGGTGAACAGCAGCGGCGCGGTCTCGCCCGAGGCGCGGGCCACGGAGAGCATGCAGGCCGTCGCGATGCCGCGGCTCGCCGCCGGCAGGACGACCGACTGCACGACCTTCCACCCCGGGGCGCCGAGCGCGAGCGCGGCCTGGCGGTAGGACTGCGGCACGAGCCGCACGACCTCCTCGGTCGAGCGCACGATCATGGGCAGCATGAGGATCGCGAGCGCGACGCCGCCCGCCAGCGCGGAGAAGCGGCCCATCGGCACCACGATCAGCCCGTAAGCCGCGACGCCCACCACGATCGAGGGCACGCCGCCGAGCACGTCGACGGCGTAGCGCAGCACGGCGGCGAAGCGCCCGCGGCCGAACTCCGCGAGGTAGAGCCCGGCGCCCACGCCCACGGGCACCGCCAGCGCGGCCGCGAGCCCGACGAGCACGAGCGTGCCCACGATGGCGTTCGCCATGCCGCCGCCGAGCTCGCCGACCGGCTTCGGCATGCGCACGAAGAAACCGGGGCGCAGCTGCGCGGCGCCGTGCGCGACGAGGTGCGTGACCAGCAGCACGACCGGCACGAGCAGCAGCAGCGTCGCGGCCGCGCAGGCGCCGATCGCCGCGTGGCTGACGGCGCGGCGCGCCGCGAGCGAGCGCCGCGGCACGGGCGGGGCGAGCCTAGGCCGCGCCGGCGACGTCACGCCGACCTCCCGTGGCCCAGTGGACGAGGAGCCGCGCGATCGCGTTCACCACCAGCGTCAGCGCGAAGAGCACGAGCGCGATCTCGATCAGCGCCGACAGGTAGAGCCGGCCGGTCGCCTCGCTGAACTCGTTCGCGATCACGCTGGCCATGGTGGCGCCC
>JBAIWU010000012.1:0-4947 GCA_037917155.1 Candidatus Eiseniibacteriota bacterium | reverse complement strand
AGGCTTCCTCACTACCCGCCTACCCCGCACCCGACCGTTCGTTGCAACAATTCGCGCCCGCGCCCGCGGGCTGTCCGGTGCGGCGTCGGCAATCCGCTGCCGGGCATGGGATTGGCGTCGCGATGGTCCCGCGGCGCACCCGCTGCGATGGGGGGCCGACGAGCTCCGGAGCACGCGCGCCGATTCCCGCCGGCGGGCCCGCGCGCCGGTCGGCGCGGTTCGATACGCGCGAGCCGTATGCGGGGCGGATCGCGCGTGTTCCTGTAACGACACTGAACGCCAACGACCTGCGCCGCGGGGCGGGACGCGATTCTGCGTTGCGCGCGCGCGAGCGGGAACGCATCATTGAACGCGCTGCACAGCGGGCGGGGCGAGTCGGCCCCGCCCGACCGGCTCCCCGCCGGCAAACTCCTCGGACCCCCACGGCACCCTACCTCTCCTCCCCGGAGGCCCCTGCCATGCGCTTTGGACGAGTGTTCCTCCTCGCGTCCGCGGCGTTCCTGCTCCATGCCGCCGCCGCGTCGGCCCAGGTGGTCGACATCACGACCAACATCAACACGAACACGACGTGGGGCCCCACCGGGACGGTGGTGGGCAGCACGTTCTGGATCCACAACTCGATCACCATCTCGGGCGGCGTGACGCTCACGGTCCAGCCGGGTGTCGTGGTCAAGTTCGCCTCCGGCGCCTACCTCAACTGCGCGGGCAACCTGCAGGCGGTGGGCACGGCGGGAAGCCCGATCTACTTCACGTCGATCAAGGACGACAACAACCCGGCGGGCGACACGAACGGGGACGGCAATTCCACCGTGCCGGCGGCCTCGGACTGGCAGAGCATCATCTTCCCGTCGGGCTCCGTGAGCGGCGGCTCGGCGCTGACGTACTGCATCATCCGCTACGCCGGCTCCTACTCGCAGGGCGCGGTCGTGTTCCAGAGCGTGAGCGACAACATCACGAATTGCACGATCAGCAAGTCGTACTACGGCGTCGACTGCCAGGGCACCGCGGCGCCGACGCTCAGCAACACGACGATCCAGGCGTCGACGCTGACGCCCGTCGTGCTCGACCTGACCGCCAATCCCATCTTCTCCAGCCTCGTGTTCTCGACCGCCGACAACGGCTACGACGCCATCGGCGTGCGCGGCGGCACGCTGGCCTCCGGCGCGTACAACCTGAACCAGCGCGGCGCGACGGTGGGCGTCAACCCGATCAGCAACGTGACCTACGTGCTCCTGAGCTCGCTCACGATCAACGCGCCCGCGAGCCTCACGATCCAGCACGGCGTCGTGGTCAAGCCGGCCGGCAACGTGTGGCTCTACGTCTACGGCGGGCTGACGATGAACGGGACCTCGGCCCCCGGGGACTCGATCACGATCACCTCGATCAACGACGACAACTACGGCCAGCCCAACGACACGAACAACAACGGCTCGATCACCGCACCCAACCGCGGCGACTGGGGCGGCATCTACTACTACCAGGGCTCGACCGGGTCGATCTCCTACTGCCGGCTCAAGTTCGGCACGAACAGCGCGTCGTACGGCACCGTGTCGATGATCAACGACAACATCGGCGTGTCGAACAGCTGGATCAGCGACGCCGCGCACGGGCTGGCGCTGTTCGGCACCTCGACCCCGGCCGTGACGAACGTCCAGATCAACAACTGCTCCTCGACGCCGGTGCTCATGTCGGTGTCCGCCAACCCCACGTTCACGAACATCGGCCTGCTCGCGAACGCGGTCACCGCGATCGGGCTGCAGGGCGAGCAGGTCGCGGTGGACTCGCACCTGCAGGCGCGCACGCTGGGCGGCTACGTGAACATCACGTACTACCTGATGAACGGCGGCCTGCAGATGATGACGGGCGCCACGCTCACGATCGATCCCGACATCGTGATCAAGAACCAGATCGGCAGCGGCGGCATGCAGATCGACGGCGCGCTGGTCGCCAACGGCTCCGCCGGCCACCCGATCGTGTTCACGTCGCTCTACGACGACCAGTACGGCAACCCCGCCGACACGAACGGCGACGGCGCCACGACGACGCCCGGGCAGGGCAACTGGACCTACATCCACTTCACCGACACGTCGAACGACGCCACCTGCAAGCTCAACTACTGCCGCGTCACCTACGCCTCGTACGGACCGTTCGACGGCTACGCGACCAACATCTGGATCACGAACGCGTCCCCGACGATCACGAACTGCACGATCTTCAAGGGCTCCTACGGCATCCGCGTCGAGGGCAACAGCACGCCGGCCATCTCGACGAACACGTTCGACAACCTCGGCGCCGCGCCGATCGTGATGAGCGTACTGTCCGATCCTCAGATCACGACGGACAACGTCTACACGACGAACACCTACAACGCCCTCGCGCTGCTCAGCGAGACGCTGTCGCAGAACGCGCTCCTCAAGTACCGGCCCAACGTCGGCAACCCGGCGAGCCCGACGTTCGCGTACCTGGCCACCGGCACGATCACGGTCGCGAGCGGCGTCACGCTCTCGATCGCCCCGCAGGTCGTCATCAAGCCCTCGTCGAGCTACACCCTGTTCGCCGTCAACGGCGCGCTCAATATGGTGGGCGCCGACAGCGGCACGAACCGCATCTTCGTCACCTCGGCGCTCGACGACGCGATCGCCGGCGACACGACGCCCACCAATTCCGGGACGCCGACCGCCGGCAACTGGGGCAACATCGTCTTCAACGACACCGCCGTGGACGCGTCCTGCATGATCCGCAACGTCAAGTTCCAGTTCGGCGGCGCGGGCGGCAACGGGGGCGGCGTGATCACCACGAACAGCGCCAGCCCGCGGTGCGCCCGGCTCGAGTTCTTCCAGAACGTGACGTGCTTCACGATCGCGGGCAACTCCTCGCCCTCGCTCGACTCGCTCAACATCCTCAACACGACCGGCCTGTCGATCTGCACCTCGCTGATCAGCAGCCCGTCCTACGGCCCGACGATCACGTTCGCGAACTGCGCCTACCTCGGCCTGGGCATCCTGGGCGAGACGATCGCGCAGGACGTGACGCTCGGGCTGGGCAAGATCGGCTCGTACAGCAACCTCAACTACATCCTCGCCGGCAACCTGACGATCGCGTTCGGCGCCAAGTGGACGATCGTCCCGGGCGTCGTCATCAAGATGGCCCGCGTCTACACGGGCGACCCGGGCGGCAACTTCATCGAGATCACCGGCGCCCTGTACGCGAACGGCAAGCCCGACAGCCTGATCGTGTTCACTTCCATGGCGGACGATGCGTTCGGCCAGGACGCGATGAGCGACGGCGCCGCGACCACGCCCGGGCCCGGCAACTGGTCCGGGATCCAGTTCGACCCGACCAGCAACGACGCGGCCACGTTGCTGAACTGGGTGCGCATCCGCTACTCCGGGTTCGCCAGCGGCGCGCTCATCTTCTCGAGCGCCGGCCCCACGATCACGAACACGCAGATCACGCGCAGCTACAACCCCGCAGCGTACATCGTGGGCGCGTCGACGCCCGTGTTCACGAACGTGGACTTCGACAGCACGGCCGCCATAGGCTATGGCGTCCCCGTGCAGCTGTCGCTCGTCAGCGATCCGGTGTTCACCAACTGCCGCTTCCAGGGCAACTGGTACACGGGGCTGGGCGTGGTCAACGAGACGATCGCGCAGGACGTCCTGTGGAAGATCCGCCCCGTCGCGGGCCGGCTGAACATGCCGTACTACCTCACGGGCACGCTCACCGTCGGCCTCGGCGCCACGCTCACGATGCAGCCCGGCGTGATCGTCAAGATGAACGGCGGCTACATCGTGATCCAGCGCGCGTTCACGTCGATGGGCCGGACCGTGCCCGAGAGCCTCGTCGTGTTCACGTCGTACCGCGACGACTTCTACGGCGGCGACTCGAACAACGACTCGACGTACACCACGCCCGCGTTCGGCGACTGGGGGTCGGTGTACATCGACGGTACGGCCATCGACTCGCAGGTGAACTTCCGCGACTGCGTCTTCCGCTACGGCAACGGCAGCTCCACGAACGGCGCGCTGCGCTGCGTGAACTCCTCGCCGTCGGTGGACTCGTGCCTGTTCGCCTACAACGGCTGCGGCATCTCCGTCGAGGGCGCGAGCAACCCGGGCAGCCTCTCGGCGCTCGGCGGCATCCGGGGCAACAGCTTCTACGCGAACACCTACTACGCCGTGAACAACACGGGCGCGTCGTTCTGCGTGAGCGCCCCCGGCAACTGGTGGGGCGCCTCGACGGGCCCGAACGACGCCTCGAACGCCGCCGACCTGTGCGGCCTCGGCGCCAACGCGGGCGCCGGTGACGCGGTCAGCAACAACGTGAACTACACGGGCTGGGCGACGACGGGCACGCTGGATCCGCTGCTCGGCGACGTCAGCCTGAACGGCTACGTCATGGCGTACGACGCCTCGCTCGTGCTGCAGTACGTCGTGTCGGCGATCCCGCTCTCGGCGACGCAGCAGCTCGTGGCCGACGTGAGCGGCTCGTCCGGCATCACCGCGTTCGACGCCTCGCTCATCCTGCAGCTCGTGGCGGGCAGGATCGCGGCCTTCCCGGCGATCTCGAACGGCGCGCACCGGGCGGCGGGCTCGGACGTCCTCGCGGCGCGCGAGGTCGTGCGGCGCTCGCAGGGCACGTTCACGGTGACGCTGGGCGACGCGGTCCGCTCGGGTGACGAGTGGCTGGTCCCGGTCCGCGTGACGGGCGACGCCCCGGCCTGGTCCGTCGAGCTGAAGCTCGTCGGCGGCGACGCCACCACGCTCGCCTCGGCGAGCTCGGCGGCGGGCGCGCTCGTGGCGCAGGGCGTCGAGGGAACGGATGCCGTGGTGACCATGGCCGCCGCGGATCCGCTCGGCACGGGCGACGTGGCGGTCCTGCACTTCCCGGCGGGCGCGAACGGCTTCCACGCGCCCAGCGTCGCCTGGGCGCGCGTCAACGAGAACG
>JBAIWU010000011.1:0-2633 GCA_037917155.1 Candidatus Eiseniibacteriota bacterium | reverse complement strand
GACCGGCTTGACGAGGTCGCACACCACGGTGCCCGAGTCGCCCCACTGGGGAGCGCCCGCGGCGTTCGTGCGCTGCACGACGAGCCGCTCGCCCGCCATGCGGAAGGTGAGCAGGTCGATTCGCGAGCTGGTGGCCGACACGACCGCGCCGCCGGCACCGTCGCTCACGGCATCGACGCGGGCATAGCCATCGGTGAGGCTCGCGAGAAGGTTGCCGTTGGCCGACCACTGCGCGATGCCGCTCGCGTCCACCCGCTGGCCGTACACGGTCCCGCCGCCGCGGGCGTCGGACCACGCGGCGATCGCACCGCCCGCGCCATCGGCGACGAGGGCGGGGGAGGACTGCTCGGCGGGATCGTTGCACAGCGCGATCCCGTCCGCGGCCCACTGTGGAGCTCCCGTGGCGTCCAGCCGCTGCGCGAAGATGTCGTCCGAGCTCGCGCGGCGGTCCATCCACGCCAGGATCGCCCCGCCCGCGCCGTCGGAGACCAGCCCCACCCCACTGCGCGTCCCCGCCGCCGAGCACACCGACACGCCGCCCGGGGTCCACTGCGCCGCGAGGGACGCGTTGAACCTCTGCGCGACGATCCGCGGCTGGCCGTCGGGATCGTCGATCCAGGCGACCACCATGCCGCCCGCGCCGTCCGGCACGGCCGCCTCGAGCATCTGCGTGCCGGCGGCCACGGTCACGCCGATGCCGGAGCCCGATGGCGCGCCCGCCGCGTCGTAGTGGCGCGCGCGGATGTCGAAGGAGCCGCTCCGCAGCTCGTTCCAGGCGATGAACGCGCCGCCCGCGCCGTCGGGTACCGTGAGCGAGCCGATCTGCTGTCCGGGGTCCGTGCGCACCGCGACGCCGTTCGCCGCGAGCTGCGGGACGCCGGCGCTGTTGAGACGCTGGCAGTAGAGGTCGTTGCCGAGCGTGCGCGCGTCGCTCCATGCGACCAGCAGCCCGTTCGCGCCATCCGGCGCCGCGCTCAGGCCGTACTGGCTGCCCGCCGCGACGCACACGGGGACGCCGCCCGCGGTCCACTGGAGCGTGCCGGTGGGCCCGACACGCTGCGCGTACACGTCGGTCTCGGTGCCGGTCGCCGTGTAGCGCTCCCACGCGAACATGACGCCGCCCGCTCCATCGGGCACGACGTCCAGCGTGAAGCTGCCGGGCGAGAACGCCTGCGCGCCGTTCGCGCCCCACTGCAGCGCTCCCGCGGCGTTCACGCGCTGCGCGCGCACCTCGTCCACGCCGAAGTAGTTCTGGAAGTAGACGATCGCGCCGCCGAGCCCGTCCCCGAGCGCGGCCATCTCGCTCGCGTAGGCCGTGGTCCCGATGAGGCTCACGCCGCTGGAGATCCAGTCCCCCGAGCCGGCGACGTTCACGTGCTGGCCCTTGACGCCGGGCGGGTCGGACCAGAACACGAACGCGCCGCCGGCGCCGTCCGACGCGACTGCCGGGTCACTGGGGTACCCGGTGCCGTCGTCCACGGGGTTGCCGTTCGCGTTCCACTGGACCGCGCCGGCGCCGTCGAGCTTCTGCGCGAACACCTGCGGCGTGGTCCCGCGCGGATCCTCCCACGTCACGATCGCGCCCCCCGCGCCCGTCGCGGCGATCGAGACGTTCGACTGGTCGCCGGTCGCGGTGCACACGGGCGTGCCGCCGGCGGACCATCCCGCCGGGATGGCGCCGGAGCCGTCGCGGCGCAGCGCGAACACGTCGGTGTCCGTTGCGCCCTGCTGGGTCCACGCGAACACCGCGCCACCGGTGCCGTCCGCGGCGAAGCTCGCGTAGTCGGCCTGCGCGCCGGTGAGGACCTCGATGCCGTTCGTCGCCCATTGCGGCACGCCGGCCGGGGACACCCGCTGCGCGTACACGTCGTACCGGTACCAGTCGTCGCGGTGGTCGTACCAGCCCACGATCACGCCGTTCGCGCCGTCGGGAAGGAGCCCGAAGACGTACTGGTAGCCCGGCGCCGTGCAGACCGGCACGCCGTCCGCGGGCCAGCCGGGCGCGGGGGTGCCGGCGTTGGTCACGCGATACAGGTAGATGTCGGCGTCGCCGTCGCGGAAGTCGTCGACCGCGATGTAGAGGCCTCCCGCGCCATCGGGCACGGACCGCGAGCCCGCGGGCGCGCTCGCGCGCGCGGTCGCGTCGGCGCGGCGCACGGCGACGGAGCGCGGGAATCCGCTCCCGGCCGCGTGCGGCGCGCCGCGCATCAGCGCCTGCGGCGGAGGCAGGAAGGCGGCGGAACTTGGCGTGGGACAGGACGTGCCGATCAGGGCGACGAGCAGACCGCCCAGCGCGGTGCTTCGAAGCGCTCCGGGTTCCATGGAAGGCCTCGCTGTGGGGGCGCGGCCTTCCCGGGACGCGTTCTGGTTCCCAGCGGCCTGCGCGGTGAACGTGGCGCGATCGAATGACTGCCCGCCGCAGGGGCCGGACGAGGACGTGCGGTCCAATTCGACGGACGGCGTCGGCTTGCAGCATCACGCGGTCGGGGTCCACGGCGGGGGACCGGGCGCTGCATCGTTCCCGCGAATCTCGTGAGCCCGGCGCTCGTCCGGGCAGTGCTGCGGGTCGGCACGGGCACTATGCCACCAATGCCGGGGCGAGCAAAGCCGGGACCACGCCCGCGCGCCCGGCC
>JBAIWU010000010.1:0-19049 GCA_037917155.1 Candidatus Eiseniibacteriota bacterium | reverse complement strand
CCGTGCGGCGCATCTGGGCCGTGATCAAGGGCGCGGAGACGTTCATCCAGGCGGAGTTCCCCAAGCTGCGCGACCCGCGCTACCCCAACCTGCCCGACGAGCTGACGTTCGTGCACGCCGAGGACCTCCTCGATATGTACCCCGACCTGCCGCGCAAGCAGCGGGAGACGAAGCTGCTGTCGGAGAAGTACGCGGCGGTGTTCATCATCGGCATCGGCTGGGTGCTCAAGGACGGCTACCCGCACGAGATGCGCGCCGCCGACTACGACGACTGGGTCACGCCCACCGTGTCGGAGGACGGCCGGCCCATGCACGGGCTCAACGGCGACATCCTCGTGTGGAACCCGGTGACGAAGCGCCGCCACGAGCTGACCTCGATGGGCATCCGCGTCACCAAGGAGACGCTGCAGCAGCAGCTCAAGCTGTCGAAGCAGACCGACTTCCTCAAGCTGCCCTACCACCAGGCGATCATGAACGACCGCATTCCGCTCTCGATCGGCGGTGGCATTGGCCAGTCGCGCACCACCATGCTGCTGCTGCGCAAGGCGCACCTCGGCGAGGTGAGCGTGACCGTGTGGCCGGAGGAGCTCAAGACGATCTGCGCGAAGAAGAACATCCACGTCCTCGAATAGCGCCCCCGTGCGGGCGGCAGCACGCCCGGCACGGTGACGCGATACGCGCGGCGGGCATTACGGGGTCGGGGGTCCCCGGGTGCCCGCCGTGTCGCGTCGAGCGGGCGGGAGCTAGCGCCGCAGCAACGTCGTGACGATGTCGCCGCCCGCGTTCTGGATGCCGCAGCCGCCGCGGCGCAGGTCGGTGACGACGTAGTGACACGCGAGCTGCACGCTGGTGTGGCTCGCGTCGACGGTGCCGCTCGCCGACTGCGACACCAGCAGCGACTCCGGGGTCGTGAACGTCGTGTCCCCCGCGAACACCGCCTCCGCGCCGCTCGCGACGCAGCGGCCGGTCCCGACGGCGGCGATGCCGACGCCGCGGGAGATGCCGCCGGTGCACATGAGGACGTTGCCGAGCGTCCCGCGCAGGAGCCACGCGCTGTCCGCGGAGACGTCGACGTCGAGCTCGCCGGCCTGCCTCCGCACGCCGTAGGTCCCCGCGAGCGTGTAGCGAGTGGGTTCCGTGGGCGCGTCGGTGCACGCCGGCAGGACGAGCAGGACGCAGGGAGCGAGCAGCAGCCACAATCGACGCATAGGCCGGCCCTCCAATCCGCGACGAGCGTGCGACCCGCGCCGGCAAAGCGCAACCGGCCGCCGCGACCCCTCCCACGCCCGGCGCCGCCACCTTGCCGCGGCCAAGGAACCTCCGCTGGGGCGCCGGGGTGACGGGGGCTACGATGGCGAGCGATGCCATGGGTGTGCCGTGGCGCGGGCGCGGAGCGCGGGAGGGGGAGCGTGGCGACGCACGGTGACGTGGGCCGAAGCGCAGGCGGCATGCGCGTGAATCCGCCGGGCCGGCCGGGGTTCCGGCGCCGGCGGTGGCGGGTCATCGTCCGCGCCCTGCGGCTGGCCCCGCTCGCGCTGATCGCGCTCGGCCGCGTCGCCGCGGCGGACGACGCGGGCTGCTTCGTCCTGACCCTGGGCAGGGACACGACCAGCATCGAGTGCTACCGGCGCACGTCCGCGCGCCTCGAGGTCGAGCAGGTCGACCGCACCGGCGTGCTCCGGCGACGGTTCACCTACGACCTGGCCGGCGACCTCGTCTCGCACGTGGCGCTCGTGGTCACCTCGCCCGGCCGCCCCGACACGGTGCAGGGCATCGACGCGACGTTCGCCGGCGACTCCGCGCACGCATGGCTGAGGGAGGGCGATGCGCCGCCTCGGGACGTGCCGGCCGCCGTGCCGGCGGGCGCGATCGTCGTCTCGTACAACTGCCCCTGGTCCGTCTACGAGACCGCGATCGCGAGGCTGGTGCGCGCGGGGAGCGACAGCCTGCGCCTTCCGCTCCACGTGCTCGGATCGAGGGGAGCGACCTGGCTGAGCCTGCACCGGCTCGGTCGCGACTCCGTGGACCTGCTGAACCACCACCAGGACCATTTCCACGTCCGGATCGACGAGGCGGGTCACGTGCTCGGCGCCCTGCCGATCTCGGGCCCGGGCAAGTTCACCGTGAGCCGCGCCGGCCCCCTCGACCTCGGGGCCTACACCGCGGCGTGGGCGGCGCGCGAGAAGGCGGGGCAGGGGCTCGGGATCCTCTCGCCGCGCGACTCGGTGACGGCGAACGCGGGCGGCGCGTCGCTGTGGCTCGACTACAGCCGGCCCGCGAAGCGCGGGCGTGTGATCTTCGGCGGCGTCGTCCCGTACGGGGAGCTCTGGCGCACGGGAGCGAACGCGGCGACGCAGCTCCGCACGGATCGCGCGCTCGACTTCGGCGGCACGGTGGTGCCGCCCGGGGCCTACTCGCTGTGGACCGTGCCGGGCCCGACCGGCTGGAAGCTGGTCGTGAACGGCGAGACGGGCCAGTGGGGCACGTCGCACGACGCGTCGCGGGACCTCTACACGATCGCCATGAACGTGAGCGCGCTGCCGGCGGCGGTCGAGCGCTTCACGATCCGGATCGAGCCCGGCCCGCGCGGCGGGACGCTGCAGTTCGACTGGGACACGACGCGCGCCTCCGCGGCGTTCACGGTCGAGCCCGCGGCGCCGGAAGGGAAGCGCTGACCCGGGCGGGCGTCGCCGGCGCGGGAGGCGCCGCGCTCCTCAGCGCGCCCCCACCCTCGCCAGCCCCGCGCGCGCCTCGCGCGCCGGGTCGGATCCCGGCGACGCGACGGCCAGCGCGCGCGCGTACTCGGCGCGGGCGCTGTCGGGGCGGCGGTCGCGCTCGTCGAGGCGCGCCATCGCGAGGCGGATGAGCGCTTCGTACTCGGGCGTCTGGGGCAGCGCGGGGGAGCGCTCGGCGCGGGCGAGCAGCGCGCGGGCGCGGAGCGTGTCGGCGCGGGACTCCGCGAACGTCGCGTACACGTACGCCAGCTCGGGGTTGCCGTGCGTCACCTCGAGGCCGGTCTCGAAGCAGCGCGCGGCCTCGTCGGGATGCCCGAGCGCGGCCTGGGCGCGGCCGGCGAGCACGTACGTCCACGCCCACTCGTAACGCGCCCGGACCAGCGGCTCGAGCACGGCGAGGCACTCGGCGTAGCGCTTCGAGGTGTAGTAGCCGCGGCCCTGCAGGTAGGTGAAGAAGCGGTTCTCCGGGTACAGCCCGCGCAGCTCGCCGGCGGCGCGCACGAGGCGGTCCGGATCGCCCGAGACGACCGCGGCGATCAGGTCGAGCTGCAGTCCCTCGCGCCGGCTGGCGCGGTCGCGCAGGCGCGCGGCGGCGGCGAGGCTCGCCTGCGTGCGCGCGTCGTCGCCGAGGTTCCAGTAGCAGCCGGTCAGGTCCACGCGCGCGGCGACGAACGTGCTGTCGAGCGCGAGCGTGCGCTCGTAGTACCCGGCGGCCTCGGCCCAGCGCGAGGCGAGGAACGCCTCGCGGCCCTGCAGGAACAGCCGGTACGCGTCGGCCGACGACGTGGTGATCTCGCGCAGCCAGGCATCGCCGGTCTTCATGCCGAGCAGCTCGACCTCGAGCGAGGACTCGATGCCCTTGATGAGGCCGCCGGCGAGCTGGAACAGGTCGCCGCCCACGTCGCCGTCCACCCACTCCGAGTGCAGCACGCGGCCCGTGCCCACGTCGATCACGCGGCCCTGGATGCGAAGTCGCCCGCCCGAGCGCACGACGCTGCCCACGACGGCGCGGCCGACGCCGTTCCGGCGCAGCGCCTCGAACGCCCCGGGGCCGCCGCCCGCGCCCGCGGGCGCGAGGTTCGCGAGCCGCTGCGCGTCGTAGACGTCGAGGTCCTCCGCGCGCGAGAGCGCGGTCGCGAGCAGCTCCGCCAGGCCGGGCCCCATCCAGTCCAGCCCCCGGTCGCCGGTCAGGTTCTCGAACGCCAGCACCGCCACGGCGCGCGGGTTCGCGGGTGCGCGCGGCGCGCCGGGGCGCAGCCAGAGCAGGCTCGCGGCGGCCAGCGCCACGAGCCCGGCGCCGATCGCGGCGTTGCGCCACCACGGCGGGCGCGCGGCGCGCGAGGGGAACGGGCGCGTCCACCCCACGGTGGGATGCTCCTGGCGCAACGCCGCGGCCACGTCGGCGACGCTCGCGAAGCGGCGCGCCGGGTCCTTCTGGAGGCAGCGGCGCACGACGGGCTGGAGCGCCCGGCTCTGCTGCGCGACGCGCGCGTCGAACGGCGGCGGCTCGTCGTGCAGGATCGCGTGCAGCGTGGCAGCGGCGCTCTCGCGCGCGAACGGCAGCTGGCCGGTGAGCGCCTCGTACAGCACGACGCCGAGCGAGAACTGGTCCGAGCGCTCGTCGGCGCGCCCGCCGCGCACGACCTCGGGCGCCATGAACGCGATCGTGCCCACCGTGCCCTGGCCGGTCGCGGTGAGCTGCGTGTCCTGCGCCCGCACGGCGAGGCCGAAGTCCACGAGCTTCGGCACGTCGTCGTCGCCCACGAGGATGTTGCTGCTCTTGATGTCGCGGTGCACCACGCCGCGCGCGTGCGCGGCCGCGAGCCCCTCGGCGATGCGGGGCAGCAGCAGCGCGGCGCGCGCGGGTGGCAGCGGGCCCTCGCGCAGGATCGCGTCGAGCGGCCGGCCCTCGACGTAAGCGAGCACCATGAAGTGCCGGCCGCCCGTCTCCTCGAAGCCGTGCACCGTGCCGACGTGGGGATGGTCGAGCGCCGCGAGCGCGCGCGCCTCGTGCTGGAAGCGGCGCAGCATCTCCGGATCGCCGAGCAGGTCCTCGCGGATGAACTTGAGCGCCACCGTGCGGTCGAGCTCGAGGTCGTGGGCGCGGTAGACCTCGCCCATGCCTCCGGCGCCGAGCTTCTCGAGGACCCGATAGTGGCCGAGGGTGGTGCCGATCATGGGGCGGCCGCCTCTCCCGTGATGGAGCCGGAACGCGACGGACGGAGCGCTGACCGTCGCAGCCTAGCATCGCCCTCCGCCCGGGCGCAGCGGGAGAGGCGGCCCGCGCCGCGTCCGGGTCGGGCCCGGGCGGCGCGGGCCGGCACCGCGCCCGGCCCGCGAGAGGCGAAATCCCCGCTGGCGTGGGCGAGCCGATCGGGGCAAGCTCGATGGGCCGGTGCGGCCGCACGTGACCTCCATCCTCGCGATCGGGAGCCCCCGCCGATGACGCCCGCTCGAACCCTCCCGCTGCGCGCTCTCGCGCGCCTCGCCCGCGCCGCCGCGGCGCTGCTCGCCCTCGCGCCGACCGCGTTGCACGCGGGCCCCGCGACGCTGCCCACGGACTTCGCCGACACGTCGATCGTGCAGGGCCTCGACCTGCCCACGGGCGTCGCCGAGGTGCCGGACCCGGCCACGCGCGCGTCGCGTCGCATCCTGTTCGTCGAGCAGTACACCGCGCGCGTCGGCGTCGTGGTGGACACGACGGCCTACACGGTCGGCACGGTGCCGGGCGTCTCGACGACCGACCCCGAGCGCGGGCTGCTGGGCATCGCGGTCGACCCGGGCTGGCCGGCGCGGCCGTACATCTACATCCACTGCTCGGACAACCGCGCGGGCGAACACATGACGGTGTCGCGCTTCACGCTCACGGGTGACCTCGGGGGCACGGGCAACGGGCAGCTGCAGTTCGATCCCGCGACGCGCTACGACCTGCGCGCGGACTTTCCCGACAACGCCGGCAACCACAACGGCGGCTCGGTGCGCTTCGGCCCCGACGGCAGGCTCTACGTGAGCCTCGGGGACGACGCGACGTTCTGCTCGGCGCAGGACCTCACGATCGCTGTGGGCAAGATCCTGCGCCTCGACGTGAGCCGCCTGCCCGCGACGGCCGGCGGGCCGGCGCCGTACGCGCTGCTCGCGCCCGCGGACAACCCGTTCGCCTCGAACGCCGACTCGATCGCGAAGCTCGTCTACGCCGAGGGGCTGCGCAATCCCTTCCGCATCCACCTCGACCCGGCGACGGGCGCGATCGTGATCGGCGACGTGGGGCAGAGCGCGTGGGAGGAGGTCGACCTGGCGGACGCGGGCGGGATGGACTTCGGCTGGCCGATGCTCGAAGGCCCGGCCCCGTACGGGACGTGCACGCTCACGCTGCCCGCGCCGCTCACCGCGCCCATCGCGGACTACCCGCACCCGGACGGCGCCGCCGTGATGGGCGGGCCGCGCTACCGCCGGCCCGCGACCGCGACGCCGCGCTTTCCTCCCGAGTATGACGGGGACATCTTCTACTCCGATTACTATTCGGGCTTCATGCGCCGCATCAAGCTCGCGAACGGCACGTGGTCGCCGGCACCCGCGCCGGGACAGCCGAACGCGACCGACTGGGGCGCGGGCTTCGATTACGTCTCGGACGTGATCGAGTGCTCGGACGGCTCGCTCGTCTACTGCCGCCAGCTCCAGGCCGGCGCCCCGCCCGGCGAGCTGCGCCGCATCACGTACGTCGGCTCGGCGGGCGCGCCGCCCGCGCCGGCGCCGGGGCTGGCGCTCGATCCGCCGCGCCCGAACCCGAGCCGGGGCGACGTGACGATCGCTTGGACGCAGCCCGCGCCGGGCCCGGTGACGCTGACGGTCCACGACGCCGGCGGCCGGCGCGTGCGCACGCTGCTCGCGCTCGTCGCTGACGCCGCGGGCCCGCACCAGGTCGCGTGGGACGGGCGCGACGACGGCGGGCGCGCGCTGCGCGCGGGGCTCTACTTCGTGCGCCTCGAGACGGGCGGCGAGACGCGCCGCGGGCGGCTCACGCTGCTGCGGTGACGGGGCGCGGCGGTACCGCGCTCATCAGCCCCCAGTGCATCAGGCCCGCGGCGAGGAAGCCGACGAACCACGCGTAGTCGTACAGCGGCCGCAGCGGCGGGAACACGAGCCCGCCCCACGCGAGCGCGCAGCCCGCGAGCGTCGCGGTCACCGCGCGCCAGTTCCAGCCGCCGTCGTAGTGGTACGCGGCGCCGGGGCGGTAGAGGTCGCCCAGCTCGAGCCGGCCGCCGCGCACGAGCCAGTAGTCGGCGATCAGCACGCCGGCGATCGAGCCCAGGCCGCCCGAGTAGCCCACGAGCCACGCGAAGATGTAGCCCTTGGGGTCGGCGAGCAGCCGCCACGGCTGCATCGCGATGCCGATCAGGCCGGTGATGAGGCCGCCGGTCTTGAACGAGACGAGCCGCGGCCACGCGTTGGCGAAGTCGTTCGCGGGCGAGACGACGTTGGCGGCGATGTTCACGGCCAGCGTCGCGATCACCACCGAGAACATCGCGAAGCCGACCACGAACGGGTTGCCGAAGTGGCCGACGAGCTTGACCGGGTCCCAGATGGGCTCGCCGAAGAGCAGCGCGCTCGCGCTGGTGATGAGCACGCCCATCGCCGCGAAGACGAACATGGTCGTGGGCAGCGCCACCGTCTGGCCGACCACCTGCTCGCGCTGGCTGCGGCCGAAGCGCGTGAAGTCCGGCATGTTGAGCGACAGCGTCGCCCAGAAGCCGATCATGCCGGTGAGCGAGGGTACGAACACGGGCAGGAACTCGTGCAGCGTGTGGAACTTCCCGGGCTGCGCGAGCAGGGGCCCCACGCCGTGCGCCGCGCTCACGGCCCACGCGAGCAGCAGCCCGGTGACCACGAGCACGTAGGGCGCCGACCAGTTCTCGACGACGCGCAGCAGGTTCATGCCACGGTAGATGATGCCGATGTTGATGCCCCAGAAGACGAGGAACGAGAGCCACTCGGTGCCCGTGTGGCCCGCGAAGCCGGCGCCGAGCAGCGTCCGCCAGCCGGGCACGAGCGCGACGAAGAACGTCTGCAGCGCCTCGCCGCCGATCCACGCCTGGATGCCGAACCAGCCGCACGCGACCAGCGCGCGCATGAGCGCGGGCAGGTTGGAGCCCGCGGTGCCGTACGCGGCGCGGGCGTAGACCGGGAACGGGATGCCGTACTTGGTGCCCGGATGCGAATTGAGCAGGATCGGCACGAGCACGATCGTGTTGCCGAGCAGGATCGTGAACAGCGCCTGTCCCCAGCTCATGCCCGAGGTCATCAGGCCCGACGCCAGCATGTACGTGGGGATGCAGTGCGCCATGCTGATCCAGAGCGCGGCGTAGTTGTACGTGGTCCAGTCGCGGCGCGCGACCGGCACCGGCGCGAGGTCGCGGTTGTAGAGCGGGCTGTCGTGCAGCGCCTCGGGCGTGCGCAGCTCGACGCGCCCGTCGGGGTGCGAAACGGTTTCCAGCGTTCCGATCGGCGGCATCGAGGGATCCTCGCGGGAAGGGTCAACGTTTCGGCAACGTGCGAGCGACCGTAGCACGCCGCGGCCGCGGACAGCGCGGGTGAAATGCGTTGCACCACCGGTTTTCCGTGGCATCGGGGAAGGCGCGCGGGCACACTGCCGCGAGCCTCGCCCGCCCGCGCGCCGACGCCGTCCGTCCGCCGAACCCGGGAGCCTGCATGATCCCCGAGCCCGCTGCCGCGCCCCCGCTGGCCAAGTGGCCCACGCTGGCCGTGCTCGCGCTCGCCGAGCTGCTCGTGATGGCGACGTGGTTCTCGGCCACCGCGGTGGTGCCCGCGCTCTCGGCCGCGTGGCGGCTGGACGACGGCGGCCGCGCCTGGCTCACCATGTCGGTGCAGCTCGGCTTCGTCGCCGGCGCGCTGGGCGCGGCGCTGCTCAACGTGGGCGACCGGGTGCCCTCGCACCGGCTCGTGGGCGCGAGCGGGCTGCTCGCCGCGGCGTGCACGGGCGCGATCGCGGCGTTCGCGCACGGTCCGGCGCTGGCGCTGCCGCTGCGCTTTGCGACCGGCGTCTGCCTCGCCGGCGTCTATCCGGTGGGCATGAAGATCATGGCGACGTGGACGCGCGCGGACCGCGGGCTGGGGATCGGCCTGCTCGTGGGCGCGCTCACCGTGGGCTCGGCCTCGCCGCACGCGCTGCGGCTGCTCGGCGCCTCGGACGACTGGCGGCGGCTGCTGTGGCTGGCCGCGCTCTCGTCGCTCGCGGGCGCGGCGCTCGTGGCGCTGCTCGTGCGCGAAGGGCCGTGGCGGACGGCCGCGCCGCCGTTTCGCTGGCGCTACGCGGTCGAGGTCTTCCGCGTGCGCGAGATGCGGCTCGCGAACCTGGGCTACTTCGGCCACATGTGGGAGCTGTACGCGATGTGGGCGTGGATCCCCACGTACCTGCTCGCGAGCCTCGGCCGTGCCGGGATCGACGCGCGCTGGGCCGCCGCCGCCGCGTTCGCCGTGATCGCCGCCGGCGGCGCCGGCAGCCTGCTCGCCGGCGTGCTCGCCGACCGCGTCGGGCGCACCACGGTGACGCTCGTCTCGCTGGTCGTGAGCGGCCTGTGCTGCCTCGCGGCCGGGCCGCTCTTCGGCGGCCCCGTCGCCGCGGTCGTCGCGCTCGGGCTCGTATGGGGCTTCGCCGTGGTCGCGGACTCGGCGCAGTTCTCGGCGTGCATCAGCGAGTTGTGCGATCCCGCCTACACGGCCACCGCGCTCGCGCTCCAGACGAGCGTGGGCTTCCTGCTCACGCTGGTGACCATTCGCCTGCTGCCCTCGCTCGCCGAGCGTGTCGGCTGGGGCGCCAGCTTCGCCGCGCTCGCGCCCGGCCCCGCCCTGGGCGCGTGGGCCATGCTCGCCCTGCGCCGCGCCCCCGGGGCAGCGGCGATCGCGGGCGGGCGGAGGTAGCGGCCGCCGGCGCGTTGAACCCGCGGGCCCTCCCCGGCGTCCTTGGAGTGAATGCTTCATCATGGAGGGACGATGGATGCCCGCGCATCGGCCATTCGCAGCCAGCTGCTGATCCTGAGGCACCGGGGGGGCGACTCCGCGGCGCTGCCGGAGCTGGTGGAGCTGTGGGAGCGCCCGCTCCTTTACTACCTGCGGCGGCTGCTCGATTCCGAGGCTGACGCGTGGGACGCGTTGCAGGAGTCCTGGCTGCGCGCGGTGCGCGACCTGCACCGCCTGCGGGACGAGCGCGCGTTCCCGGCCTGGATCTACACGATCGCCCGCAACGCCGCGTTCAGCGCCCGGCGCGGGCGGCGCGCCGTCGAGCCGCTGCCCGAGGAGGGGGCCGGCGACGATGCCCGGACGGAGGCGCCGGAGCCGGCGCTCGACGGCTGGGATCCGATGGACGTGCACGCCGCGCTCGCCCGGCTCAGCCTGGCGCACCGCGACGTGCTAACGCTGCATTTCCTGGAAGGCTTCTCGATCGCCGAGATCGGCGCCATCACGGGTACGCCCGGAGGCACCGTCAAGTCGAGGCTGTTCCACGCCAAGAGGGCCATGCGGGCCCTGCTCGAAGGAGGCGGATCATGAAGGGACCGGAGCTGCGCGGGGGATTGCTGGGGGCGGAGCCGCCCTCGGCGGAGCTGCGTCAGCGGTACGCCGAGCGGCTGCGCGCGCTCGGCGAGCGGCGGATCACGGGAGCATCGCGGGTCGTCCACGCGGTCTCGCTCGCGATCGCGCTGGGTCTGGTCGTGCGCTTCGTCCAGCTGTTCCTGCAGCACCGTGCCGACGGCCGCCCCGCCGCGCTGGCGGGGCTCGCGCTGGGCCTGGCGTTCAGCGCGGGCTGGGGCGCGTTCTGCATCCAGCTGCTGCGCCGCGGGAAGGAGGATCTCCGGTGGCACGGATTCCTCCGCACGCAGCTGGTCGGCGTGTTCACGTTCGCCATGGCGGGCCTGATGCTGTGGGCCGGGCTCGAAACGCCGGATCCGGCGCGGGGCAACCAGCTCATCCTGTTCGGCCTCGTGTTCTGGACGGCCATCGGCCTGCCGTTCTACGTCGGCCACTTCGTGCAGCAGGCCGAGCTGCGGATCCGCCAGGACGTGCTGCGGCTCGAGCTGGCGCTCGCCGAGCGCAACGGGGACCGAGCCTGAGCGCGAGCCGGCCCTCGGCGCGCGGATGCCACGGACCGGTCATGCCAACATGCCCCGGGGCATGTTGGTGCGCGAGAGCGCTGGCTTGCTCAATCCAACGGCCCGGCGAAACATCTCGCCGGGCCGTGCTCATGGCCTCAAGGACCAGCTTCAGTCATGCAGCCCGCCGGGGACCTTCGCGGTGCCCCTGGCGATGCGGTCGTTCCAGCTCTCGAACGGCCTGCCGCGCGTGTCGTCGGCCATGGTGATGCAGCCGGGCACGGGGCAGACGTGCGAGCACAGGTTGCAACCCGTGCACTCGTCCCAGTCGACCCACGTCACGTGCACGCCGGTCGCCTTGGCGCGCGCGATCGCGGCGTCGCGCGCCGGGGCGCGGTGGCCGGCGGGCAGCGGGTGCTCGCCGGTGTGGATGCAGTTCGCCGAGGTGTCGCGGCAGGCGACGTAGCACAGGTCGCAGCCGATGCACTTCGCGGTGTCGATCTGCGCCGCGACCTTGTAGCTCAGGTCGAGGTCGCCCCACTCCGTGAACGCGCCCGCGGCGCGGCCGCGCAGCTCGCGCACGGACGCCATGCCCTTCGAGTCGAGGTAGTTCGACAGGCCGTCGATCATGTCCTCGACGATGCGGAAGCCATAGTGCATCGCCGCCGTGCACACCTGCACGCTCGTGGCGCCGAGCGCGATGAACTCGGCCGCGTCGCGCCAGGTGGCGATGCCGCCGATGCCGGAGATCGGCACGGTGATGCGCGGGTCGCGCCCGAGCGCGCCCACCATGTGGAGCGCGATCGGCTTGACCGCGGGGCCGCAGTACCCGCCGTTCGTCGAGCGCTGCCCGACGACGGGGTAGGGCACGAGCTTGTCGAGGTCGACGCCGGCGAGGCTCTTGATCGTGTTGATCAGGCTCAGGCCGTGCGCGCCCACCTCGACCGCGGCCAGCGCGGGCACGAGGATGTCGCCCACGTTGGGCGTCAGCTTGATGAGCACCGGGATCGTCGAGACCTCGAGCGCCCAGCCGGCGACGATCTTGAGCACCTCGGGCTCGGCGCCCACGGCCGAGCCCATGCCGCGCTCGCACATGCCGTGCGGGCAGCCGAAGTTGAGCTCGATCCCGTCGGCGCCGGTGTCGATCGTGCGCTGGATGATCTCCTGCCAGTCCTCCTTGGATTCGACCATGAGCGAGACGATGAGCGCGTGCCTGGGGTACTTGCGCTTGGTCTCGCGGATCTCGCGGAAGTTCACCTCGAGCGGCCGGTCGGTGATCAGCTCGATGTTGTTGAAGCCGACCATGCGCTCGTTGCCCACGTGCAGCGCGCCGAATCGGCTCGACGTGTCCACGATCGGGTCGCCGAGCGTCTTCCACACCGCGCCGCCCCAGCCCATGTCGAACGCACGCATGACCTGGTCGCCGGAGTTGGTGGGCGGGGCGCTCGCGAGCCAGAACGGGTTGGGGCTCGTGATGCCCGCGAATTCGATCGAGAGATCCGCCATCGGAGGCCTCGGGGCGCGGAAGGACCCGGTCAGTGACCGGCGTTCATGGGGGAATCGGGCCGGGCCGGCAGGCCCAGCGTCTTCGCGATCGCGCGCGCGGCGCGCTTGCCGTCCTGCGCCGCGGTGACGACCAGCTCGCCGCCGATGCCGTCGCCGCCCACCCAGATCTTCGGGTGCCCGGTCGCGCCGGTCGCGCGGTCGACGGCGGCGTAGCCGTTCGGATCGAGCGCGACGCCGGGGAAGGAGGCGAGGAGCTGCTGCAGCCGGCCCTGGCCGATCGCCACGATGGCCAGCTCGCACGCGAACACGCGGCCGTCGGCGAGCGTGACGCCGGCGAGCGCGCCGCCGTCGCGCGTGAACGCCCTGGGCAGCGCGCGCTCGACGAGGTGCACGCCCTCGCGGCGCGCCAGCGCCAGCTCGTGCGCGTAGCCGCTCATCTCGGCCTCGCCGCGGCGGTAGAGCATCGTCACCTCGGGCACGCCGAGCTTGGCCAGCTCGCGGGCGGCATCGAGCGCGGTGTTGCCGCCGCCGATCACGACCGCGCGCTTGACGCCCGCGACCGCGAAGCCCGTCTCGAGCTTCATCCGCTCGATCCACGCGGTGGCGCCCATCACGCCCGGGCCGTCCTCGCCCGGGATGCCGAGCCGCGTGTCGCCGCCCAGGCCGGGCGCGAGGAACACCGCGTCGTGCTCGCGCAGCAGCTCGGCGGGCGCGACGTCCCTGCCCACCTCGACGCCGGTGCGGATCTCGACGCCGAGCGCGCGCACGAACGCGACCTCGGCGAGCGCGGCCTCGGCGTGCATCTTGTAGGGCGCGACGCCGGTCACGTTGAGCCCGCCGGCGAGCGCGCGCTTCTCGAACAGCGTCACCGCGCAGCCCTCGAGCGCGAGGTAACCCGCGCAGGCGAGCGACGCCGGGCCCGCGCCGACGCACGCCACCCTGCGGCCGTTCGGCTTCGCGCGCGAAAGCAGCGTCGCGGCGCTGCCGTCCTCGAGCGTGGCCTCCACCGCGTAGCGCTGCAGCCGGCCGATCGCGATGGGCGGCGAGCGGTGCCACGCGTTGTACACGCACGCTCCCGCGCACAGCACCTCGACCGGGCAGACGCGCCCGCACGAGTAGCCGAGCAGGTTGGCCGACAGGATGACGCGGGCGGAGCCGCGCACGTTCCCCGTCCCGATCTTGCGGATGAACGTGGGGATGTCGATGCCCGTGGGGCACGCCTGCACGCAGGGCGCGTCGTGGCAGTAGAGGCAGCGGTTCGCCTCCGCCACGGCGTCGCCGGGCGAGAAGTTCGGCTTGGCATCGTCGATCGCGGTCTCGAGCCGCGGCTCCGCCAGGGGGCGTCCTTCGGCGCCCGGGGTCATGCGCGCTTCCTCGCGTCGGGCTGCATGCGGCCGCGGCGCGCGGCCGTCACGGCTTCACCTCGGGGTTGCGGGCGAAGTGCGTTGGCTTGCGGGCGATGAAGCGGCCCGCGCCGCGCGTGGTCGTGAGCGCCGTGCCGTCCCACACCGTGCGGCCCGCCGCGATCGTGCGCGCGACGCGGCCGTGGACCTTGAAGCCCTCGAACACGCTGCGGTCGGCCTTCGAGTGGTGCGTGCGCGCGCTCAGCGTGCGTTCGCCCTCGGGATCGAACAGCACGATGTCGGCGTCCATGCCGACGGCGATGGCGCCCTTCTTCGACAGCCCGAACACGCGCGCCGGCGCGGCGGCGCCCAGCTCGACCATGCGCGGGAGGTCGAAGTGGCCGCCGCGCACGCCGTACGTGTAGAGCAGCGCGAGCCGGTCCTCGATGCCCGCGGCGCCGTTGGGGATCTTCGTGAAGTCGCCCTTGCCCATCAGCTTCTGCTGGTGCGTGAACGGGCAGTGGTCCGTGCCGACCGTGTCGAGCATGCGGTTCGAGAGCCCGTTCCACAGCGCGTCGTGGTGGCCGACGTGGCCGGGCCGGATGGGCGGGCTCATGACGTACGCCGAGCCGCCGAACTCGGGCTTGTCGAACACGGTGTCGTCGAGCAGCAGGTACTGCGGGCAGGTCTCGCCGTAGCAGCGCTGGCCCGCGAGCTTCGCGCGCTCGAGCGCGTGCACGGCCTCCTTGCACGTCATGTGGACGATGTAGGCGGTCGCGCCGTGCAGGCGCGCCATCATGAGCGCGCGCTCGGTGGCCTCGCCCTCGACCGCGCTCGGCCGGGAGACGGGATGGAACTCGGGGCCGGTGCAGCCCGCGGCGAGCAGCTCCTTCTGCAGGAGCGCGACCGCGTCGCCGTTCTCGGCGTGCACCGTGACCACCGCGCCCAGCGCCGCGGCCTCCTTCATGATCTGGTAGAGCTGGCCGTCGTCCACCATGAGCGCGCCCTTGTAGGCGAGGAACACCTTGAAGCTGGTGACGCCGTGCGTCTGCACGACCTCGCGCATCTGGGCGGGCGTGTCGGGGCCGAAGTCGGTGATCGCCATGTGGTACGAGTAGTCGATCGCCGACTTCTTCGACTTGGCGTGCCAGCCCTCGATCGCCTTCGGCAGCGGCTCGCCCCTGCCCTGCATGCAGAAGTCGATGAAGCAGGTCGTGCCGCCGGCCGCGGCGGTGGCGCCGCCGACCTCGAAGTCGTCCGCGCTCACCGTGCCCATGAACGGCAGCTCCATGTGCACGTGCGGGTCGATGAAGCCGGGCAGGACGTACTTGCCCGAGGCGTCGATCGTCTCGTCGCCGGTGCGCGGCTCGAGCCTGGCGCCGATGTCGGTGATCGTGCCGCCGTCCACGCGCACGTCGGCCACGTACCGCTCGCTCGCGGAGACGACCTCGCCGTTTCGGATCAGGATGCCCATCGGATCCTCCCGAGGCCTGTAACTGCATGCCGGCCAAGTCGGGGCTCACGGGACCCGTATCTCCCGGCAGCCGTGTCGGACTGCCGTTCGCGGCGCGGGGCGCCGCGCGTCGAGGCGGCCGCGGAGGCGGCCGCAGAGCAGGGCGAGCATACACGCCCGGGCGGCCGCCGCGCACGCAAAAGCCCCGCCGCAGCCCGCGCCGCGACGGGCGCGTGAGCCGCGCGCGAGCGGGTTCGCGCGTGTAGTCGCGGGAGGGCCGCGTGCGGCCCGCCTGCACGTGAACGGGTAGCCGGCCCGGGAGGGTCGGCGAGCGACGGCCGGTGACGCTGGGGAAGGCGTCCCGGCCGCTTCGCGTCCGTACGTTTCCCCGGTGCCGCACGTGGCCCGCCCGATCGGGTGGCCGTCCGGGACGGGCGCCTACAGCGCCGTCAGCCGCTCGTACGTCTCGGGCCGGCGGTCGCGGAAGAACTGCCAGACGTTGCGGACCTCCTGGATCATGTCGAGGTCCATCTCGGCCACGACGAGCGCGTCCTCGTCCTCGCCGGCCTGCGCGATGAAGTTGCCGCGCGGGTCGACGAAGTAGGACGAGCCGTAGAACTTGCCGATGTTCCACGGACCCTCGGTGCCGACGCGGTTGATCGCGCCGAGGAAGTAGCCGTTCGCCACCGCGTGCGCCGGCTGCTCGAGCTTCCAGAGGTACTGGGACAGGCCGGCCACCGTGGCGCTGGGGTTGAACACGACCTCGGCGCCATTCAGGCCGAGCGCGCGGGCGCCCTCGGGGAAGTGTCGGTCGTAGCAGATGTAGATGCCGACCTTCGCGTAGCGCGTCTGGAAGACGGGGTAGCCGAGGTTGCCCGGCTTGAAGAAGTACTTCTCCCAGAAACCCGACGTGTGCGGAATGTGGTTCTTGCGGTACTTGCCGAGGTAGGTGCCGTCGGCGTCGTAGATGGCGGCCGTGTTGTAGAGAACGCCCGGCATCTCCATTTCGTACACGGGCACGATCACGGCCATCTGGTACTTCTTCGCGATCTGCGCGACCTTCTCCGTCGTCGGCCCCGGCACGCTCTCGGCGGCGTCGTACCAGCGCTTGTCCTGCCCGGGGCAGAAGTAGGGGCCGTTGAAGATCTCCTGCAGGCACAGCACCTGGACGCCCTTCTTCCCGGCCTCCTCGATGAGCGGCACGTGCTTGTCGAACATCGCCTGCTTGATCTTCCCGACCGGCTGCGACTCGTCGTTGATCGGGTTGCTGCACTGGATCAGACCGCCGACCAGCTTGCGCGGCATCGCGGTTCTCCTGCGCCCGGCGCGGGCGGACGGCCCGGCGGGATCGTGGATCGGGGCCTCACGGGGCCGGAATGTCGGGAGGGCGTGACGCCGGCGGAGCTTACTGCAAGCCGATCCGCGGATCGACGCCGAACGCGGCACGGTGCGTGTTCGGCGCTGCCCCCGGGGCGGGCTTCTGGCGTAACATGGCCCGCATGAACCCTACTGCCACGAACACCTCGCCCTATCTGGCCACGGCGTATGCCAACGACCGTGCGCACGTCTTCCACTCCTGGTCCGCGCAGGGCCAGATCAGCCCGGTCGTCATCGCGGGGGCGAAGGGCTCCCGCATGTGGGACGACAAGGGCAACACGTGGCTCGACTTCTCGAGCCAGCTCGTCAACGTCAACATCGGCCACCAGCACCCGAAGCTCGTCGCCGCGATCCAGGAGGCCGCGGGACGGCTGTGCACGATCGCGCCCACGTTCGCGAACGACATGCGGAGCGAGGCCGCGCGGCTGATCACCGAGCTCGCCCCGGGCGACCTCGACATGGTCTTCTTCACCAACGGCGGCACCGAGGCGGTCGAGAACGCGGTGCGCCTCGCGCGCGGCCACACGGGCCGGCACAAGGTGCTCTCCGCGTACCGCAGCTACCACGGCGCAACGGGCACGTCGATCACGCTCACGGGCGATCCGCGCCGCTGGGCGAACGAGCCCGGTGCGGCGGGCGCGGTCAAGTTCTGGGGCCCGTACCCGTACCGCTCGGCGTTCCACTCCTCGAGCGTGGCCGAGGAATGCGAGCGCGCGCTGCAGCACCTCGCCGACGTGCTCATGGTCGAGGGCCCGCACACCGTGGCCGCGATCATCCTCGAGACCGTCGTGGGCACGAACGGCATCCTCGTGCCGCCGGACGGCTACCTCGCCGGCGTGCGCAAGCTGTGCGACCGGCACGGCATCGTCATGATCTGCGACGAGGTCATGGCCGGCTTCGGCCGCTGCGGCGAGTGGTTCGCGGTGGACCGCTGGAAGGTGACGCCCGACCTCATCACGTTCGCGAAGGGCTCGAACTCGGGCTACATCCCCGTCGGCGGCGTGATCATCAGCCGCCGGATCGCCGACACGTTCAAGGACCGGCCGTTCCACGGCGGGCTCACGTACTCCGGGCACCCGCTCGCGTGCGCGTCGGTGGTCGCGAGCATCGGCATCTTCAAGGAGGAGCGGATCGTCGAGCACGCGCGGCACCTCGGCACGGACGTCATCGGGCCCGAGCTCGCGAAGATCGCGCAGAAGCACCCCAGCGTGGGCGAGGTGCGCGGGCTGGGCGTGTTCTGGGCGATCGAGCTGGTGCGCGACCGCGCCACGCGCGAGCCGCTCGTCCCGTTCAACGCCAGCGGCGCGGACGCGAAGCCCATGGCCGAGCTGATGGCCGCGTGCAAGGCGAACGGCGTGTGGCCGTTCGCACACTTCAACCGGCTGCAGGTGACGCCGCCGTGCACCACGACCGACGCCGAGATCCGCGAAGGCCTCGCGGCGATCGACAAGGCGCTCGAGGTGGCGGACCGGTACTGCGCCGGCTGACCGGCGCGCGATTCGTACGCCCGCGCGGCACGGGGGCGGCCGGGACGTCCCGGCCGCCCTTTGCGCGTGCCGGACCTTCGGCGGGGAACCCGGGGTATGTCCGCGCGTCGAACCCGGTGTAGCGTGTGCCCGCGGCCCGATGCGAGGGCCCGACTCCCCACGTCACCCCATCCGAAGGGGGCACGCATGCCTGCCTCGTTCTCCGCGCGTGTGGCCGGCGCCCTGTGCCTGCTCGCGCTGCTGCTGCTCCCGCCGCCCGCGCACGCGCAGGGCGCCGACTGGCCCCGCCGCTTCGACAGCGCGAGCGGCACGTTCATCGTCTACCAGCCCCAGCCCGAGCGCCTCGACGGCACCACGGTCACGGCGCGCGCGGCGTTCTCGCTCCGCCGATCCGCGTCGGCGGCGCCGGAGTTCGGCGTGCTCTGGTTCCAGGCCCGCGTGCGGATCGATCGCGACAGCCTCACCGTGAAGGAGGACGCGCTCGACGTGGTCCGCGTGCAGCTGCCGGGCGCGACCGACGCCACCGAGCACGACGTCGAGCGCCTCGTCGAGGCCGAGGCGGTCCGCTGGGACCTCTCCGGGTCGCTGCAGGAGTTGCGGGCGGGTCTCGCGGCGAGCGCGAAGGAGCGGCTCAGCATCGAGAACCTCGACCACACGGCGCCGCGCGTGCTGTTCTCGACGCGGCGGGCGCTGCTCGTCGTCTACGACGGCGCGCCGCAGCTCGAGCCGATCGAGGGCACGTCGCTGCAACGCGTGACGAACACGCCCTACGCGGTCGTGTTCGATCCGGCCGCGCGCTCGTACTTCCTCGCCGGCGCGGGCCTCTGGTACGGGGCGCCCGACGCGCTCGGGCCGTGGAGCATCGTGGCCGCGCCGCCGCCGGCGGTCGCCGCGGCCATCGCGCCGGACACCTCGGCCGCGGACATGGTCCCGGGGGCGCCGCCCGTCGTGATCACCGCGACCGAGCCCACCGAGCTGATCGTGACCGACGGCGAGCCGCTGCTCGAGCCGCTCGTGGGCCACGAGCTGTTCTACGTCTCGAACAC
>JBAIWU010000009.1:0-2108 GCA_037917155.1 Candidatus Eiseniibacteriota bacterium | reverse complement strand
GAGCGTCGCGAGCAGCGCCTCGCGCAGCGCGCCCGGGGTCGGGCCGCCCGACTGGGCCGCGAACGCGATGCGCTCCGCGGCCTCGCGGTCCTGCACGACGCCGTTGATCCACGCGCTGAAGTCGTCGGGGGGCGCGCTGGCCGCGAACGGGTGCCGCAGCCGCGGGTGGTGGACGTGGTAGAAGAGCGACGCGTCGGGCACGGCCTCGATGCCGGCGCGCAGCCCGGCGCGGTCGGTCGCGGAGCGTCCCGAGGGACGCACGAGGTGCACGACGCCGTGCACGGCGAACGGGCCCGTCATCGCGGTCAGGCGTCCGGCGGCCGCGCCGGTCGCTCATCGAGCGAGCGCAGGTACTCGACGATGAAGTCCCGCGCGAGGTCGCGGCAGCCGAGCCCGAACGCGAGCGCGGCCGCGAGGCCCAGCGTGGCCGTCGCGGTGACGCCGAGCGCGATGATGAACTGGGCCGCCAGCCCGAGCTGCTCGAGCGCCACCAGCACGGCGAAGCCGACGAGGACGCCCGCGACGACCTGCCCGCGGAGCGCGCCGTGCCGCGCGCCCGTGCCCTCGAACAGCCGGCGCGTCACCTCGCCCAGCCCCATCGCGAGGGCGATGCCGCCGATCAGCTCGATCGCGGCGGCCACGACGCGCGGCAGCACGTCCCGCAGCCGCTCGGCCACCGAGTGGCCGAGGTCGAGCCCGATCGCGTCCGCGCCGAGCAGGGCCGCGACGGCGAGCACGCCCCAGAACACGGTGATCGACGCCACTCGCGCGGGCTCGGGCCCCCCGGCGTCGAAGCCCGGCCCGAGCACGCCGCGGATGCCGTCGTTGAAGCGCGCGAAGCGCAGCACGCCGAGCGTGGCGCCCGCCAGCAGTCGCGCCAGGGCCCAGCCCGTGAGCAGCACGACCACTCCGAGCAGCAGGACGAGCGCGCCGTGCCCGATCTCGACGAGCAGCGATGCGGCCCGGTTCCCGACGTCCTCGAGCGTGGCGCTCTGGAGCAACACCGTCGCCAGCATGGAGCCTCCTTGTGCATCGCGGGCCCGCACGCGTCGCGGGCCCGACCGGTTCAGCGTCCGATCGTGTCGCGGGTCGGCGCCGACGGGGCCCGCAGGCCCGCGCCGACGAGGGCGTCGAGTACGTCGATCGCCCAGTCGTACACCGTCCGGCGCAGGACCGTCTCGCGCAGTGCCGCCATGCGCTCGCGGCGCGCGGCGGGGTCCTCCGACAGGGCGGCGTGGTACGCGTCGGCCATGCCCTCGCGGTCGAAGGGCGAGGCCATGAACGCGCGGTCGAGCTCGCGCGCGGCGCCCGTGAACGGCGACAGCAGCAGGGCGCCTTCGAAGTCCGTGCACGCGGCGACGTACTCCTTGGCGACGAGGTTCATGCCGTCGTGCAGCGACGTGACCGCGCACAGGTCGGCGGCGCGGTAGTAGGGCAGCAGCTCGAGGAAGCCCAGGTTGCGCTCGACGAGATGCACCGTGGGGCCGCCGGCGCGCGGGAAGCGTCGGTTGATGCGCCGCGCCAGCTCGCGCGCGCGGTCGCCGACCTGGCGGTACTCCGCGAGCTCGATGCGCGTCGGCACGGCGACCTGCACGAACGCGAACCGGCCGATCCACTCCGGGTGGCGCTCGTACAGCGCCTCGAGGGCCTCGAGCCGCTCGGGGATGCCCTTCGTGTAATCCATGCGGTCGACGCCCAGCCCCATGCGCACGCTCTCGAGCCCGAGCTGGTGGCGCAGCCGCCGCTCGCCCGCGGTCGTGACGGGCATCTCGGCGAGCGCCGCGATCTCCTCGGCGTCGACGCCGATGGGGAAGTCGCCGACCCAGGTGCGGCGGCCGCCGCGCTCGACCGCGAGCAGCGCCGGGTCGACCCTGGCCTCGAGCACGTCGGCGACCGAGCCCAGGAAGTTGTGCGCGTGCGCCCGCGTATGGAAGCCGAGGACGTCGTTCGCGAGCAGGCCCTCGAGCACCTCGCGCCGCCACGGCAGGATGCGGAACACCTCCGGGTTGGGCCACGGGATGTGCCAGAACTGCGCAGGAACTTCGCCACCAGCGCGAGGTGGTAGTCCTGCAGGAACACGACCGCCGGCTCGTCGCCGACCTCCTCGA
>JBAIWU010000008.1:0-4984 GCA_037917155.1 Candidatus Eiseniibacteriota bacterium | reverse complement strand
GTCCGCGCGCGGACCCGGGCGCCGTGGGGTCGGCGCCGTCGCCGGGCGCGGGGTTCATGACCGCGCCGCCCGCCGGCGCCGACGCGGGCAAGGGCGCGTCGCAGCGCCGGCTCGAGGAGGCGCTCGCGAAGGGCTGGGCGTGGTGGCTGCTCGCGCTCTTCCTCGGCGGGCTCGCGCTCAACCTCACGCCCTGCGTGTTCCCGATGCTCGGCATCACGGTGTCGATCTTCGGCGCGCGCCGGACCGAGACGACGCCGCGGGCGGTGACGAACGCCGTGGTCTACGTGCTCGGCATCGTCGTCATGTACACCGCGCTCGGCGTGGCGGCGGCGCTCACGGGCGGGCTGTTCGGCGCGGCGCTCCAGAACCCGCTCGTCAACGTCGGGCTCGGCCTGCTGCTCGTGGTCCTGTCGCTCTCGATGTTCGGCGTCTACGAGATCCAGGCGCCGGGGTGGCTGCTCGACCGCGCCGGCGGCGCGAACACGAGCTCGCTCGCGGGCCTGTTCCTCTCCGGGCTCGCGGTCGGCGTCGTCGCGGCGCCGTGCGTGGGGCCGTTCGTCGTCGGCGTGCTGGCGCTGATCGCGCAGCGCGGCAGCGTCGGCTTCGGCGTGCAGACCATGGCGACGCTGTCGCTCGGGCTGGGCTTTCCCTACCTCGTGCTCGCGACGTTCTCGAACCTGCTCGGCAACCTGCCGCGCGCCGGCGAGTGGATGGACTGGGTGAAGAAGTTCTTCGGCGTGCTGCTGGCGTCGATCGGTCTCTACTACGCGCTCATCGGGATCGCGCCGCGCACGGCACCGTGGCTGCTGCCGGCGGCGCTGCTGCTGGGCGGGCTCTACCTCGGCTTCATGGAGAAGAGCGGCAACGCCATGAAGCGCTTCCGGACGTTCAAGAACGCGCTCGGCGTCGCGGGCTCGGCGGCGGGCGTCGCGCTGGCGCTGCAGATGACAGCGGCCCGGGCGCGCGCGATCCCGTTCCGTGCGTACGACGAGGCGGCCGTGCGGGCCAGCCTCGCGGCCGGCCGCGGCGTCATGGTCGACTTCGGCGCCGACTGGTGCGTGCCCTGCCACGAGCTCGAGCTGCAGGTGTTCCCGGACGCCGCGGTGATCGCGGCGGCGAAGCCGTTCGACGCCTACAAGGTCGACCTGACGCACGGCGACAACGCCGCGTCGAAGCGCTGGGGCGTGACCGGCGTGCCCACGATCGTGTTCCTGGGCGCGGGCGGCGCCGAGGTGCGCGACGCGCGCGTCGAGGGCTTCGTACCGGCGCCGCAGTTCGCCGCGCGGCTGCGGCAGGCGGCCGTCGGGCTCGCGGCACGCTGAGCGGTCGGCCGGGGCGGCGACGCCGAGGCGCGCACGCGCGTCCCGGCGTCGCCGATCGCGCGCGTCAGCGGAGCGGGAAGCTCCAGCCGGCGAGCGCCTTGAACGTCGGGCCGTCGCCCAGCGCGAAGCGGCCCTCGACGTAGAAGCGGCTGCCGCGCTCGGTCGGCACGTCGGCGCCGACGATGAGGTTGCCGCCGCCCACCGTCTCGCTGCCGCCGCCGAAGCCGGTCCCGCCGCCGCTCACGCTCGCGGTGTGGAGCGCGACGCCCGCGCCGGCGTACGGCTGCCAGCGCGCGCCCTCGAGCTTGAAGCGGTAGTGGAAGTCGCCGTTGATCGAGAACACGGTCACGTTGTCGCCCACGCCCAGATCGACGCTGGGCACGAAGTCGAGGTCGGGCGCCACGTTGCCGAACGACATGTGGCCGCCGAAGACAAGCTGGCTCGGGTCGGTGCTGAAGCCGATCTGGGGACCGACGGCCTGGAACGCGCCGGCGGCGCGGGCCGTCGCGGGGGCGATCAGGAGCAGGGCGAGCAGCGGGAGGACCTTTCGCATCGTGAGGACTTCCTTTCGGGCGGCGGGGGTCGACGTCCAGGGCGCGCGCAGGAGTAGCACCCCTGCGGGCCGGGACGCAACTCCGGATGCGACGCGGCTCGCCATCGCGGCGTCCGGCTTCGGGATGCGGGCGCGCTTGGGTAAACTGCGGCCCGCGTCCTCGCGTCCCGTTCCCGTCCTGTCGAGGTGATCCATGCGTTCCAAGTCGCGGTGCCGGTGGTGGTGGGGGTGGATGGTCGCGGTCGCGTCGTTCGTCGCAGCGGCGGGGGGCGCGATCGCCGCGCCGGCCGCCGGCGACGCGGACGAGGCCGCACGCGTGGTCGCACGCTACCTCGCTGCGACGGGCGGCGCGGAGGCCGCGGCGGCAGAGCGCACGCTCTACACGCGCGGCACGATCGAGGCGTTCGGCTTCAAGGGCCACATGGAGACCTGGACCGAGCAGCCGTCGCGCCACTACTCGCGCATCGAGCTGGGCCCGTTCAAGCTCTCCGAGGGCGGCGACGGCGTGACGAGCTGGCGCACCGATCCCACGACCGGCCGCATCGTGCGCCTGACGGACCGCGACTCGGTCGAGGCGATCGAATCGGGCTGGTTCGCGCTCGAACGCTGGACGATGCCCGGCTTCGGCGGCGGGAGCGTCGTCGTGGCGTCGCACGAGCGCGACAGCACGGGCGCGTACACCGTGCTCGCGATCACCCCGCCCGGAGGCACACGCGCGCACCGCATGTGGTTCTCGGACGCGACCGGGCTCGTGGCGCGGGAGGAGGCGGCGCGCGACCAGCAGACCGCGGTCACGCGCTTCGAGGACTGGCGCCCCGCGGCCGGGCGCGTGCGCGCGTGGACGACGCGCGTCGGGCTGCCGAACATGCCCGCGAACCAGATGGTGACGCGCGCCGACTCGTTCGCCGTGAACGTCGACGTGGCGGCCGTGCCGTTCACGCCGCCCGATTCCTCGGGCGGCAACGCGCTGCGCTGGCTCGGGCGCACCGGCGAGGCGACGCTGCCGTTCGACTACCGCGCGCGCCACGTCTGGCTCAAGGCGTCCATCGACGGCGGCCCGCCCGAGGACTTCCTGTTCGACACCGGCGCGAGCGTGACCGTGATCGACAGCACGTTCGCGGCCGCGCACGGCATCCAGACGAAGGGGTTCATGCAGGCCTCCGGCGCGGGCGCCGCGGGCAGCGCGTCGTTCGCGACGCTGGGCTCGCTCGCGGTGAAGGGGCCCGACGGCGCGGGCGTCGAGCTGCGCGAACTCAAGGTGGCGGTGATGAGCGTGAACCCGATGTTCGCCCGCTTCTTCTGGGGCGACATGGCCGGCATCATCGGCTACGACGTCATCAGCCGCTTCGTGACCACGATCGACTACGACGCGCGCGTGCTCGTGCTGCACGACCCGAAGACGTTCGCGTACGCCGGCCGCGAGGCGCCGCTGCCCATGAAGCTCAACGGCGTCGTGCCCTCGGTGGAGGCGACGCTGGACGGCCGCGACCGCGGCGACTTCCGGCTCGACGTGGGCAGCAGCTCGACCGTGGACGTGCACGGGCCGTTCGGCCGGGACCACCGCATCGAGAAGCGGCTGCGGCAGGCGCGCGAGACGACCGGAGCGGGCTTCGGCGGCCCGTTCACGAGCGTGCTCGGCCGCCTGCGCCGGATGCAGATCGGGCCCTACGAGTGGAAGGACCCGATGGTCACCGTGGCGCGCGTGACCGAGGGCGCGCTCGCGAGCGAGGAGTTCGCGGGCAACATCGGCAACCGCATCCTCGAGCGCTTCCGCGTGACGCTCGACTACGAGCACCGCCGCGTCTGGCTCGAGCCCGGCCGGCACTACCGCGACCGCGACACGTTCACGCGCACCGGCGTGCTGCTCGGCTGGTGGCCGGACCACGTCGAGGCGATGTCCGTGCTGCCGGGCTCGCCGGCGGCGAAGGCGGGCCTGCGCGAGGGCGATCACGTCACCGCGATCGACGGCCGTCCCCCGTCGTCGTGGACGCTCGACGGCCTCGACGCGATGTTCGAGGCGGGGCCCGACGGGCGCCGCGTCCCGGTCACGGTGAGCCGCGACGGCAAGGACGTCGCGCTCACGATGACGCTGCGCGAGATGCTGCGCTGACGCGCGCGGGGCGCGGACCTCGCGGCCCGCGCCCCGCGGCGGCTCACCTGCCGCTGAGCCAGTCGGCCCAGGCGCGGTAGAGCTTGAGCTGGCGGTCGGCCAGCGCCTGCGCGCGGGCCGCCAGCCTCTCCTCCGCCGCGCCGCGCGCGGCCACGGCCTCGAGGTACTGCTGCTCGAGCTTGAACACGGCCGGGTCGGCGTCGTACGCGGGCGCTCCGGCGCGGTCGACGAGCTCCTTTTCGAGGTCGAGCACGAGCACCGACGCGTGCGCGTACTCGCCGCGGGCCTGCGCCTCGTCGACGGCCGCGTCGGCCACGTCGAGCGCGTGCTCGAAGTAGGTGCGCATGGACTCCTGGCGCCCGCGCTCGGTGTCGAGCGTCGCGCGCGTCGTGCCGTCCTTCGCCTTCCTCGCGGCCTTCAGGCGGGTGGCGAGCGTGTCGACCGCGCGCTGCTTCGCCTCGACGGTGGCCTTCGTGCCGGCCTGCTGCTTCTTCGCCTCGAGCAGGTCGTTCTCGGCGGCGTTGCCGAGCGCGATCATCTGCACGCGCTCGCGCGCGATCGTGGCGGCGGCGCGCGGCAGCACGACGTGCGGCCGGCTCGGCGTGGGCGAGGACGGCCCCAGGAGGGTCGCGGGCGCGAGCGGCGCCACGGCCGCCGCGGGCACGGGCCGGGCGGGCAACGCGACGGTGGAGTCGGACGGCGGCGGCGCGGGCGGCGTGTCGCCGGCGCCCTGGGCGAACGCGCCCGGGGCGGCGAGCGAGAGCGCCATCGCAGCGGCGAGGCTGGCGGATCGGATCATGGGGCCTCCTGTGCGGGTGGGGAGAGCGGCCGCCCGACCGTACAACAACTCGCGTGGCCACGCCCGCCGGGGCGTGGCGCGTGGCGTGGCGCGCGCGGCCCGACTACGATCCGGCCGTCCCCGCCGAGCCGCGCGCCCGCCGGCGCTCGCGCGAGCGCGCCACCGCTCGGCCGCACCCGCCGTTTCCCCACCCGGCTCCA
>JBAIWU010000007.1:0-3656 GCA_037917155.1 Candidatus Eiseniibacteriota bacterium | reverse complement strand
TGGCCGGCGCCGTCCACGACCCGGTGCGCGGCGAGACGTTCGCCGCGGCGCGCGGCGACGGCGCGACGCTCGACGGCGCGCCGATCCGGGTCACCTCGTGCGCGCGGCTCGAGGACGCGCTGCTCGTGACGGGGTTCCCCTACGACGTGCGCGAGCATCCCGAGCGCCACGTGCCGCTCTTCCAGTCGTTCCTGCTGCGCGCGCAGGGCATCCGGCGCGACGGCTCGGCGGCGCTGAACCTGTGCTACCTCGCGACCGGGCGGTTCGACGGCTTCTGGGAGGGCAACCTCTCGCCGTGGGACGTGGCCGCCGGCTCGCTCATCGTGCGCGAGGCGGGCGGGACGATCACGGACTACGCGGGTGGCGCGTTCCGCATCGACGCCCGCCAGGTGTGCGCGGCGAACGCGACGCTGCACGCCGGCATGCTCGCCGTGATCGGCGCGCACCCCGAGGCGATGCGACGCGCGTGAGCGCGGCGCGCGCCGGCGCTCAGGCGACGGCGGTGTGCGGCGGCGGCGGCAGCCGATCGCGGATGCGGGCGACGAGGTCGCGCACCTCGTACGGCTTGGTCACGTACTCGTCGGCGCCGAGGTCGAACGCCAGCCGGCGGTCGGTCTCGCCCGAGCGCGCGCTCAGGATGATGATCGGGATGCGGCGGTAGCGCTCGTCGAACTTGAGCGCCCGGCAGACCTTGTAGCCGTCCATGCGGGGCAGCATCAGGTCGAGCACGATCAGGTCGGGCTGCCCCGTGCGCGCCAGCTCCAGGCCCCGCTCCCCGTCGGCCGCCTCGACCACGTCGAACCCCTCGGCCTCCAACCCGAACCGCAGCACGGAGAGCAGGTCGGGCTCGTCGTCGACGATGAGGATGCGGGTCCTTGCGTCCGCCATGGTCCTGCTTCCGGGTCGGGTCGTGGGGGCCGAGGGGAATGGATTCTCGCGGGGGGTTATCGGCGCCACCCCCCCGGCGCTGCAGTCCCATCGCGCGCAACGCGAAGCGGGCCCGGGGGCCGCGCGTCAGCGGGCCGCGGCCTGCCGCTCGAAGTCGGCCCCTCCGGTCACCTCCTGCCCGGACACGAGGTCACGCACGCGGATCTCGAGCCGGTAGCGGCCGGGCGGCAGCGACTGCACCGGCACGCTCACGAACTGCCGCCGCAGGGGCCCGACGTTGCTCTCCCGGCGGGTGGCCTCGAGCGAGGGCGGCGCGCTCCGCGGCGAGAGCGCCCGCTGGATCCAGATGCGCGGATCGCGCGCGAGCGACTTCACCGTGTAGACGTACTCGAAGCGCCCCTCCCCGTCGCGGCCCGGCGCGAGCCGGTAGATCTCGAAGTATGCCGTGAGCGGCGCGTCCGGCCCGACGCGCGCGAGCGGGTTGGGATCGAGCCGCACCGCGGGCCCCGCGACCGGCGGCGCCCCGCACGTGACCACGACGTCCGAGAGCGCCAGGGCGCTGTCGGGCCGCTCGACCGTGAGCGGCACGCGCACCGTCCCGCGCCGCGCCCCGGCGCGCACGCTGAGCCCGACCTGGTACTCGCCGGGCGGCAGTGCGCCCGCGAAGTCGGCGACGCGGAAGCGCCCGGCCTCGCACGCCGAGGGCGACAGCGTGCCGGACTCGCGCGCGACCTCGTGCTCGGTGCTGTCGATCACGACGAGCTCGGCGTGCAGGCTGTCGCCCGGCGCCGACTCCGCCTCGAGCGCGGCCCAGTAACGCGGGCCCGCTGGCCCCTCGAAGCGCGCGGCCTGCCCGGCGATGCGCACCGGCACCGAGCGCGGCGGCAGCTTCGGGAACACGCCGCGCAGCTCGTGCGTGCCCACCGCGTCGAGGCGCGCGAGCGAGTCGGGATCGGGACGCGGGTCGGGATCGTGGTCCGTCGCCGTGGGCAGCAGGTAGTACTCGCTCAGCACGCGGTCCTGCAGCGTCACGGTCATGCCCAGGCTCGGGTAGCCCCACACGAGGACGTTCATGGGGTACTGCATGCGCGACTCCGAGCCGACGCGCGAGTAGAGGTAAGCCCCGAGCGGGTTGTAGTCGAGCTGCTCGGGCGGGCCGTAGCGCACGTAGACCTCGCCGCGCTCGTCCCATTCGTGGTGGCGCGCGTCGTAGTAGAGGAAGTAGGCCTGCGTCACGCGCGACCAGTATTCGAGCTGCGCCTCGTTCTCGGGCGTCGCGAGGTCCGGGTCGTGCTCCTTCCAGAACCGCCGCTCGTACTCGGCATGCGCGCGCGGGGACAGGTGGTTGTAGAGCGCGGTGTCGGCCTCGCTCGCGAGCGGCGCGATGTCCTCGAAGCGCTCGCGAACGTTCCGCGGCAGGCGCGGGATCGCGAGCCGGAAGCGCGCGTCGGCCTCCGCCACGTGCCCGAGCCGCCACTGCGTCGCGGCCACGGCGAGCTGCGCCTCCGGCTGGGACGGCGCGACGTCGAGCGCGCGCAGGGCCGCCTCGGCGGCGCCGGAGGTGTCGTGCGCCTCGACGCGCAGCGACGAGAGCAGCAGCCACGCCTGCACGAGCGACGGGTCGCAGCGCCCGGCGGCCGCGACCTCGTCGATCGCCCGCCGCAGCGAGGTCGTGTCGAGGAACTTGAGCCAGTCCCGGCGCCAGACCTGCCCGAGCCCGAGGTGCCCGGCCGCATCCGACGGGGAGAGCCGCACGACCCGCTCGAAGCGCCGCATCGACGCGCGCACGTAGCCGGCCGCGTAGTAGCAGCGCGCGAGCAGGAGCTGGTAGTCGACGTTGTCCGGCTCGAGCTCGGTGGCCTGCTCGAGCTCCTCGATCGCGGCCTGTCGCGCGTTGACATCGTTGCGCTCGATGTGCCCGACGGCCTTCTCGACCAGCGCCCGCGCCTCGCGCGCGTGGCGCTCGGCGACGCCGGCGGGGGCCGCCCACGCGGTGGACGCGAGCAGCAGCAGGAACGGCAGTAGCAGGGCGGGCGACGTCGAACGGCGATTCATGCGGGAATGGCGAACCCCAGGGACGAGCGCCCGAGGCAACGCGTGCGTCCAGTAGTATCCCGGCGCCGCTCGCGGCGGTCAACGGTCGACGCGCGCGCCGGACGCCCGACCGAGGCGCCCCTTGACGCGGTCGCGCGGCCGCCCGAAGGTCCGCGCCATGGACCCGCCCCCGCTCCGCCCCCCTGCCTCGCGCGCTCCCGCGTCATGAGCGCGACGCGCCTCGAGCCCGCCGAGGCGGCCGCCTGGCTGCGCGGGGCGATCGTGCTCGACGCCCGCGAGGAGACGGCGTTCGCGAGCGGGCACCTGGCCGGCGCGGGCCGCATGTGCGAGCCGGAGTTCCGCCCCCGCCGCGCCGAGCTGCCGCCGCGGACGGCGCGCGTGCGGCCGCCGAGGCGCTCGAGGCGCTGGAGTACCGGCGCGTCGCCTGGCTGGATGCGCCGCTCGCGGCGCTGCCCGGCGGGCGCGCGAGCGCCGGGCCCGGGGTACCGCTCTGGCGACCATCGCCGTTCCTCGTGCGCGTGCATGGCCGGCTCGCGCGCGGGCGCGCGCTCGACGTCGCGTGCGGCGCGGGCCGCGAGGCGGTCTTCCTGGCGCGCCACGGGTGGGCGGTCGAGGCCTGGGACCACGATCCCGAGGCGCTCGCCCGCGCGGAGGCGCTCGCCGCGCGCGAGGGCGTCGCCCTCGAGACGCGCGTCGTCGACGTCGAGCGGGTG
>JBAIWU010000006.1:0-2070 GCA_037917155.1 Candidatus Eiseniibacteriota bacterium | reverse complement strand
CCCTGGCCGTAGCGCGCCGCTGGCCGGTCGGGGCCGTCGAGCCGCGCGTAGGCGCGCAGGTAGGCCTCCTCGGCCTGCCCGTACTCGCCGCGCGCGTAGCGGAACTGCGCGAGCGCGTACGCGGCTTCGCCCGGCCCCACGCCGGCGTCCCCGCGCTGCTCCCAGCCGGCGAGCACCGTGCCGATGCTGTCGCCGCCCACCGGCGCGGGCAGCGCGCGCCACGCCGCGTCGAGCGCGGCCACGGCGGGCGCCGGGAGCGCGGCGAGCGACGTCACGAGCAGCAGGAGCACGGGGGCGGAGCGCATGGTCCGCACAGCATAGGGCGCGGCGCGCGCCGGCGCCACGCGGGCCCGGGTGCGCGACGGCCGGCCCCGGGTCACCGGGACCGGCCGCGCGAACCGCACCGGGACGCGGACGTCACTCGTCGGCGACATCCTCGTCACGACCCTTCGCCGGCGCGGGCTCCTCGGCCGGCGGGTTGGCCGCGATGCGCGCGCGCACCTGGTTCCGCTTCGAGGTCCACTCCGCCAGGGCGATGTCGTCCTGGTCCGAGAGCCACGCCTTGACGCTGAGGATGAGCCGGTGGTTCGGCACGTCCACGCGCGTCACCTTCATCGTGAGCGTCTCGCCGACCTCGAAGGCGTCGTTCGGACGCTTGAGGTCGTCGAGGCCGAGCTGCGAGAGCGGGATGAAGCCCTCGATGCCGTCGCCCAGGTCCACAATCGCGCCGCGGTCGAACAGGCGGTTCACGACGCCGTTGAGCTCCATGTTGGCCGGGAAGCGGTCCGCGAGCAGCGGCCACGGGTCCTCGGAGACCTGCTTGAGGCCCAGGCTGATGCGGCGGTGCTCCTTGTCGATCGAGAGCACCACGACCTCGACCGCGTCGCCCTTCTTGAGCACCTCGCTCGGGTGCGCCACGCGCTTGGTCCACGACATGTCGGAGACGTGCACGAGGCCGTCGATGCCCTCCTCGAGCTCGACGAACGCGCCGAAGTTGGTCAGATTGCGGACCTTGCCCTTGACGCGCATGCCGGGCGGGTACTTGAGGTCGAGCGTGAGCCACGGATCCGGCTCCACCTGCTTGAGGCCGAGCGAGATCTTCTCGTTGGCCTTGTCGACCTTGAGCACGACCGCCTCGATGATGTCACCGATGTTGACGACCTTCGAGGGGTGCCGGACGTGCCGCGTCCACGACATCTCCGAGACGTGGATGAGCCCCTCGATGCCCTTCTCGAGCTCGATGAATGCGCCGTAGTCGGTGATCGAGACGACCTTGCCCTTGATGCGGTCGCCGACCTTGTACTTCTCCTCGACGCCCTCCCACGGATACGCCTCGAGCTGCTTCAGGCCGAGCGAGATGCGCTCCTTCTCCGGGTCGAAGTTGAGGACCTTCACGCGCACCTTGTCCCCGATCTTGACCAGCTCGGAGGGGTGCTGGACGCGGCCCCACGACATGTCCGTGATGTGGAGCAGGCCGTCGATGCCGCCGAGGTCCACGAACGCGCCGAAGTCGGTGATGTTCTTGACCACGCCCTCGCGGATCTGGTCCTTCGCCAGGTCCTTGAGGATCGTGGCCTTCATGCGGTCGCGCTCCTCCTCGAGGACGGCTCGGCGGGACACCACGATGTTCCGGCGGCGCTTGTTGAGCTTGATGATCTTGACCGCGACGCTCTGGCCGAGCAGCGCGTCGACGTTCTGCACCTGCCGCAGCGCGATCTGGGAGCCGGGCAGGAACGCCTCGACCCCGTACAGGTCCACCACCACCCCGCCCTTGATCTTCCGGATGAGCTTGCCCTCGACGACCTGGCCGTTGTCGTGGGCCTCCTTGACGCGGTCCCACACGCGCACGAAGTCCGCACGCTGCTTGGAGAGGACGACGAGCCCGTCCTGGTTCTCCATCTTCTCGAGGAAGACCTCGAGCACGTCCCCGACCTTGATGCTCGTGGGGTCCGGGAACTCGCTGAGCGAGATGATGCCCTCGCTCTTGAAGCCGACGTCGACGAGCACGTCCTTGTCGTCGATCGACAGCACCGTGCCGCGCACGATCTCGCCTTCGCCGATCGAGCGCAT
>JBAIWU010000005.1:0-9361 GCA_037917155.1 Candidatus Eiseniibacteriota bacterium | reverse complement strand
CCGCGCACGTTGAGGCCGACCTGCATGACGCTCTTGAGGACGCGCTGGATCTCCTCCAGCAGCACGAGCGCGGGCAGGTGGATGAGCACCGATGCCCGCAGGCCCGTGCCCGCGTTCGTCGGGCACGACGTCAGGTAGCCGATCTCCTCGCTGAACGCGAACTCGAGCGACTGGTCGAGTTCGTCGTCGGCGCCGTCCGCGAGCCCCCACGCCTCGGCGAGCTGGAAGCCGGGCGTCAGCGACTGCAGCCGGATGTGGTCCTCCTCGTTGATCATCAGCGACAGCCGCGCGTCCGGCGCCACCAGGATGCCGCGCGGGCGCGCGCCGTCGCCGAGCTCGTGGCTGACGAGGTGGCGCTCGACGAGCACCTGCCGGTCCACCGGCGTGACCTCGTTCATGCGCAGCAGCAGCCCGTCGTGGAAGGACTGCGACGCCTGCGCCGCCGAGGCGACGCTCGCGAGCACGCCCTGGAGCTGCTCCTCGCGCGCGCGGTGCGTGAACGGGACCTCGCGCAGGTTGCGGGCGAGCCGGATGCGCGTCGAGAGCACCATCTCGGCGTGCGGGCCCTCGCCCTGCAGCCACGGGGTCGGAGAGGCGAACAGCTCGTCGATCGTGCGGGGCGCCACCGGGCTCATGGCCGTCCCTCCGCCTTCTGCCGCTCCGGAGCCGGCTCGGCCTCGAGCCGGCGGATCTCGTCGCGGATCGTGGCCGCCTTCTCGAATTCCTCGCGCTCGACCGCGCGCTGGAGGTCGTCGTGCAGGCGCTGGATCTGGCGCGAGCGCGCCGCGCCCGCCGAGCCGCGCGACGGCGTCTTGCCGCGATGGCGCGTGTCGCCGTGGATGCGGCGCAGCAGCGGGCGGAGCTGGAACTGGAACGCGGTGTAGCACTCCGAGCAGCCCAGGCGGCCGGTCTCCTTGAAGCTGGAGTAGAGCAGGCCGCAGCGCGGGCACTGCACGTGCCCGACGCGCTCCTCCTCGGTCTGCGTCATGGCGTCGACCATCCCGGCGAGCAGGTCGGCGATCTCGAACTTGTGCTGCTGGGCGGAGGCGTGCATGCCCTTCTCCTCCGCGCAGCGCTCGCACACGTGGATCTCCGACATCTGGTTGTCGTGGATCTCGGTGAAGTGCACCGTCGCCGGATTCTTGCCGCAGATCTGGCAGAGCATCGGATCCTCGCTCGTCAGGCCGGCTGCAGCCGGCCCGCCTCCAGCCTCAGCACGCGGTCCGCCAGCGCCGCGAGCCTATCATTGTGCGTCACGAGCACAAACGTCTGATGCCTCGCTCGCGCCAGTGAGGACAACAACTGGTGAAGTCCCGACGCCGACGCGCCGTCGAGGTTGCCGGACGGCTCGTCCGCCAGCACGAGCTCGGGATCGGGCGCCAGCGCGCGCGCCACCGCGACGCGCTGCGCCTCGCCGCCCGAGAGCTCGGCGGGACGGTGCAGCCAGCGCTCGTGCAGGCCCACGGAGGCGAGAACCTCGCGCGAGCGCGCGCGCGCCTCCGATTCGGACCGGCCGGCCAGCAGCAACGGCATCATGACGTTCTCCTCGGCGGTGAACTCCGGCAACAGGTGATGGAACTGGAAGACGAAGCCCAGCCGCCGCACGCGGAGCCGGCAGCGGTCACGCTCCCCCAGCTTTTCGACTCGTTGGCCCGCGATCTCCAGCGTCCCGGCGGTGGCGTGGTCGAGCGCCCCCAGGATGTTGAGCAGCGTGGTCTTGCCCGCCCCGGACGCCCCGACGATTGCCAGAAGCATGCCACGCGGCACCTCGAGGTCGATCCCGTCCAGCACCGTGAGCGGCCCGGTCGGGCTGGCGAACGTGCGCCGGACCCCGCTCGCGACGAGCACGGGAACGCTCATGTCAACGGTCGTTCCGGCAGCCACTTGCCCTCCTCCCATCACGTGCCACGTCAGGCCTGCCTGCGGATCGCCGCCACCGGGTCGAGCCGCGACGCCTGCCAGGCCGGATACCACGCGGCGGCAAGGCAGAGGACGATGGCGGCCAGAATGACGGCGGCGAAGTCCCCCGCTTCAGGTCGAACCGGGAGCGTTTCAATGAAGTACACGTCGCCCGGAAGGCGGACGAACGGGTAGCGGTGCAGCACCCAGATGAGCGCCCCGCCCAGCAGGGTGCCGGAGGCGGTGCCCACGCCGCCGATGAGCAGGCCCTCGAGCAGGAAGACGCGCAGCACGAACCCCGGCGTCGCGCCCATGGTCTTGAGCACGCCGATGTCGCGGCGCTTCTCGAGCACGACCATGAACAGCGTGCTCACGATGTTGAACGTCGCGACGAGCACGATCAGCGCGAGGATGACGAACATCACGGTCTTCTCGAGCTTCATCCAGGTGAAGAGGTTGCGGTTGAGCTCGATCCAGTTGTTCGCGCGCAGCGTCCCGGGCTCCCGCCCCGCGGCCCGGAGCAGCCGCTCGGACGCCGCCGGCGCGTCGAACATGTCGACGAGCCGGATCTCGATGCCGGTGACGCGGTCGCCGAGCTCGAAGAAGTCCTGCGAGGCCGGGACGGACGTGAACCCGAGGCTCGAGTCGTACGTGTACAGCCCCGACGTGAACACGCCCACCAGGCGGAACGCGCGCAGCCGCGGCGCGTAGCCGAACGCCGACCGCGCGTCGCCGCGCAGCGTCGCGAGCAGCACGCGGTCGCCCACGCGCGCGCCGAGGCGCGCCGCGAGGTCGGAGCCGAGCACGAGCCCGGGCTCGCCGCGCAGCGTCACGGTCGGGATCGAGTCCAGCGGCGGCCGGATGTTGCGGCCGATCGTCGTGACGTCGCGCTCGCGCGCGAGGTCGACGCCCTTGACGACGAGCCCCTCGCTGTAGCCCTCGTGGAACGCCATCGCCTTCGCGTACGTGAACGGCGCGCAGCCCGCCACGCCCGGCTCGCGCGCCAGCCGCGCGGCGAGCGCCGGCCCGTTCGCGACGCCGGCCGTGTCCTCGCCGAGCAGGATCACGTGCGCGTCCGTGCCCGCGATCCGCGACTGCACCTCGCCTTCGAAGCCGTTCATGACCGCGAGCACGGTGAGCAGCGCGGTCACGCCGAGGGCGACGCCCGCGACCGAGAACCCGGTGAGCAAGGTGACGAATCCGCTCGTCGGCCGGCTGCGCAGGTAGCGCGCGGCGATCCACAGCGGCAGGTTCATGCGGGCGGGGCCCCGTCCTCCGCGGCCTCGAGCGCGTCGTCCACGGCGCGCCCCTCTTCGGGACGCAACTGCGGGAACAGAACGACGTCGCGGATGCTGCGCGAGTCGGTCGCCAGCATGACGAGCCGGTCGATGCCGATCCCCACGCCGCCCGTGGGCGGCATGCCGTACTCGAGCGCGCGCAGGTAGTCCTCGTCCAGCACCTGCGCCTCCTCGTCCCCGCGCTCGCGCGCGGTCGCCTGCGCCTCGAACGCGCGCCGCTGCGCGTCGGGGTCGTTCTGCTCGCTGAACGCGTTCGCCAGCTCCATGCCGGCCGCGAACAGCTCGAAGCGCTCGACCACCGCCGGGTTCGTGCGGCTCGCGCGTGCGAGCGGCGACGTCACGACCGGGAAGTCGACCACGAACGCCGCGTCCTGCAGCTCCGGCTGCACCAGCGCCGTGAACAGCTCGTCGAGCATCCCGCCCGCGCCCGTGCCCTCCCGCGGGTGCAGGCTGTGCGCCGCGACGTGGCGGCCGAGCACGGCCTCGTCGAGCGCGTGCACGCTCTCGCCCACCTTCTCGCTCACCGCGTCGAGCATCGAGAGGCGCGGCCACGGCGGCGTGAAGTCGAGCAGGCGGCCCTGGTAGGGCACCTTCAGCGTGCCGCACGACGTCTGGAGCGCATCGCAGACGAGCGCCTCGGTGAGCGCCATCATGTCGTGGATGTCCGCGAACGCCTGGTAGTACTCGAGCAGGGTGAACTCGGGGTTGTGCGAGCGGTCCATGCCCTCGTTGCGGAAATTCCGCGAGAACTCGTAGACGCGGTCGAGCCCGCCCACGATGAGCCGCTTGAGGTAGAGCTCGTTCGAGATGCGCAGGTAGAGGTCGACGTCGAGCGCGTTGTGGCGCGTGACGAACGGCCGCGCGAACGCGCCGCCGTAGATGGGCTGCAGCACCGGCGTCTCGACCTCGAGGTAGCCGCGCGCGTCGAGGAAGCGCCGGATGCCGCTCACGAGCCGCGTGCGCCGCCGGAACGTCTCGCGCACGTCGAGGTTCACGAACAGGTCGGCGTACCGCTGCCGGAAGCGCGTCTCGGGATCGGTCAGCCCGTGCCACTTCTCGGGCAGCGGGCGGATCGACTTGGCGAGCAGCTCGACGCCGTCCGCGCGCACGGTGATCTCGCCGGTGCGCGTGCGGAAGAGCGGCCCCTCGATGCCGACCCAGTCGCCCACGTCGAGCAGCTCGTAGCGCGCGAACTGTTCTGCGAGCACGTCCTGCCGGAAGTAGACCTGGATCCGTCCGCTGCGGTCCACGAGGTGCCCGAAGCCCGCCTTGCCGTGCCCGCGCAGCGTCATGATCCGGCCGGCGATGCGCACGCGCTCGCCGGGCTCGGCCGTGACCGCGTCCCCGCGGGCGAGCAGCTCGGCCGCGTGGTGCGTGGGCTCGAAGCGGTAGGCGTACGGTACGCAGCCGAGCGCGCGCCACTGCGCGAGCTTGGCCCGGCGCTGCTCCATCAGGTGTGCGAGCGACATGGGTCCTTCCGGTCTCCGATCGGCCGCGCCCCGGACGGAACGCGTGAACGCGCGAATCTAGGGAGCGCGCCGGGGGGCGTCAAACCCGCCATCCCGCCCGGGGGCTCCGGAAGCACACGCATCGGGACGCCCCGTCGCGCGGGCAGCGGGGACCCACCCCCACGCCGCGCGCGGCTAGAGGGCGTGGGCGAACGCCGCGATCCCCAGCGCCATGCCGGCCACGACGCCCACGATCGCCGCGAGCGTCGCGAACCCGACAGCGGCCGTCGCGCCGCTCGACCGCTGTCGGTCGGCACGTTGCGCGGCGCCCTCCAGCAGCAGCCACGTGCGCTCGTCCACGCTGAGCGATGCGTACGGCCGCGACATCAATCCGGCGAACTGCGGGTCCGTCCGTCGCGGGTGATGCACCAGGATCGCGTCGCTGCTGAGCGACGCCTGGCTGACGCCCCGCGCCTCCGCGTCCCGCTGCGCCCGCCAGTCGCGCTGCAGCGTGACCCACGCCAGCTCGCTCACGGAGAGCGAGTCCGCCGGCCGCGCCGAGAGCGCGGCGTACGCGCTGTCCGAGGCGAGCGGCGCCGGCGCCCACTTCGCCCACGGCTTCGCCTCGGCGGCGCCCGCGAGGCACGTCATCGCGGCGGCGGCGATGCACGCGATCGCCGCCCTGTGTCCGAACGTTCGCGGCCAGCGGCCCATCACGCGCTCCCCTTCCCCGGTCGTCAGCCCCCGCTGCGCGCCGGCGCCCGCCGGAGCTGCTCGAGCGCCAGCTTGCCCGCCTGCGGGTCGATGGCAACGGGATACTGCCCCGTGAAGCAGGCGCGGCAGAAGTTCCGCGGCTGCCCCTCGCAGGCCAGCATGCCTTCGAGGGAAATGTACCCGAGCGTGTCGACGCCGAGGAAGCCGCGGATCTCCTCGACGCTCTTCAGGGCGCCGATCAACTCGCGACGGCTCGGCGTGTCGATGCCGTAGAAGCACGGGTGCGTCACCGGCGGCGAGCCGACGCGGAAGTGCACCTCGCGCGCGCCGGCACGGCGCAGCAGCCGCACGAGCTTGCGGCTCGTCGTGCCGCGGACGATCGAGTCGTCCACCACGACGACGCGCTTGCCGTCGAGGACCTCGCGCACGGGGTTGAACTTGACGCGCACGCCGAAGTCCCGCCCCGCCTGCTGCGGCTGGATGAACGTCCGGCCGATGTAGTGGTTGCGGATGAGCGCCAGCTCGTACGGGATGCCCGACGCCTCGCTGTAGCCCAGCGCGATCGAGTTGCTCGAGTCCGGCACCGCCGTGACGAGGTCGGCCTCGACCGGGTGCTCCTGCGCGAGACGGCGGCCGAGGCGGCGGCGCACGGCGTTCACGCTCTCGCCGAACACCCGGCTGTCGGGCCGCGAGAAGTAGATGTGCTCGAACACGCAGTGCTGCGCCGGCTCGGCCGCCGGCAGCGCCTGCCGCGCCCGCATGCCGTGCGGATCGACCGTCACCATCTCGCCCGGCGCCACCTCGCGGATGACGTCCGCGCCGACGAGGTCGAGCGCGCACGTCTCGCTGGCCACGACGTAGCCGTCGCCCAGCCGGCCGATGCAGAGCGGCCGGAAGCCGTGCGGGTCGCGCAGCGCCACCACGGACTCGCGCGTGAGGACGACCAGCGAGTAGGCGCCCTCGACCTGGCGCGCCGCCTCGACCAGCGCGGACTCGAGGTCGTCCGTGTTCGCGAGCGCGAGCAGGTGCAGGAAGATCTCCGTGTCGAGCGTCGTCTGAAAGATCGAGCCGGACTCCTCGAGACCCTGCCGCAGCACGCGCGCGTTCGTCAGGTTGCCGTTGTGCGCGAGCGCCAGCGGGCCGCCGCGGTACACGACCCGCAGCGGCTGCGTGTTCTCGAGCGTGAGCCCGCCCGCCGTCGAGTAGCGGTTGTGGCCGATCGCCATCGTGCCCGTGAGCGCCCCGAGCTTGCCGCCCCGGTGCACGTCCGAGACGAGGCCGATGCCCTTGTGCACGCGGAACTCCCCCTGCTCGTCGCATGCGACGACGCCGGTCGCCTCCTGGCCGCGGTGCTGGAGCGCGTGGAGGCCGAGCGCGGCGATCTCCGCGGCGTTCGGCACCCCCACGACGCCCATCACGCCGCACTCCTCGTTCCAGCCGTGCACGCCGCTCCATCCGCTCATGTGGACCTCCTCCCGCGCCGCGCCGGCCGCGGGTCCCGCCGGGTCATCCAGTCCAGCGGGGGCAGCGCCCCCGCGCACACGCGGCACTCCTGGAAATGCGGGTTCGCGAACAGCCCGTGCGCGCGGTCGCGCGTGGCGGCCAGCTCCGTCGCGCGCGCGGCCGGTTCGCCTCCCGGCCCGAAGCCGAGCGCCCACACGACGCCCTCGCGGACCTCGACGCGCTCGCCCGACGCGTGGCGCCACCAGCGCTCCGCGCCGGTCCGGCGCGCCCCGCCGCGTTCGAACACGAGCACGAGCGCCTCCTCCGGCGCCGCCGGCGGCTGCTCCTCCGCGGCCGCCCGCAGCGTGCAACGCTCCTTGGCGGGATTGTAGAACTGCGAGGAGCCGTGCAGGCGCTCCGCGATCGCGCTCGCCCCCAGCTCCGAGCCGGCGATCTCGAACACGCGGAAGCGCCGCAGCGACGCGAGCCCGCGCCCCGCCTCGAGCCGCTCGCGCGCCACGGCGAGCGCGCTCGTCGCCTCGGGGTCTTCCGAGCGCAGCTCCACGAACGCCTGCACGCACCGCTTGCGCGCCGCCATCATGCCTCCTGCAGGTGGGCCCGGAGCCCGTCGAAGAGCAGCATACCCGGCGAGCCCGCGCCCGGCCCGGGCCCGCCGCGGGCGAGCGCCTCGTCGCGCCGCGCGCCCCCGCCCCCGCCCACGGCGCGCGCGATCGCGCCCAGGTCGAGCACGCGCTCGGGGTGCGGCATGACCGCCATCACGTTGCCGCGCGCGTTGCACACCGCGGCGGCGGCGCAGGCCGAGCCGTTCGGGTTCGCGGGGAACGCCGTCGCGGGCCCGCCGTCGGCGCCGGCGTAGCGCAGCGGCACCTGCCCGCGCCCGAGCAGCTCCTCGACGAAGGCCTCCCGCGCCGACGTGAAGCGGCCCTCGCCGTGCGCCACGGGCATCGGCAGCAGCGTCCCCGGTTCGAGCGCGCGCGTGAACACGCACGCGCTCGCTTCGACGCGGCACGTCACCCAGCGCGACTGGTAGCCGTCGCGGTCGGGCATGCGGTTGCGCGCCAGGGCCAGCTCGACGCCGCCCCCGCCGGGCACGAGCCCCGCCTCGACGAGCACCTGCGCGCCGTTGCAGATCCCGAGCACGGGCCGCCCGGACTCGGCCTGCGCGGCGAGCGCCTCGAGCAGCGGGTCCTTGGCCGACAGGGCGCCCGCGCGCACCCGGTCCTGCCACGCGAAGCCCCCCGGCAGCACGAACGCGTCGAACGCCCCCAGCTCGCGCGGCGGCCGCGTCCAGCGGAAGACCTCGCCGTCGAGGCCGGCGCGCGCGAGCGCGCGCAGCGTCTCGGCCTCGCAGTTCACGCCCGGGAACTGCAGCACCGCGACGCGGGCGCCGTTCATGCGTCCTCCTCGTTCCAGTGGCGCGCGATCGCCGCCGCGGCCGCGGCGCCCAGCTCGTCCAGCGTCCACGACACGGTCGCGCCCCCCGGGAGCAGCACCCGCACGACGGGCTGCGCCGTGACCGTGCCGATCGGCCACGCCACGAGCCCGTGCTCGCGCGCGCCCTGCGAGAAGCGCGGCAGCCGGTCGAAGCCCACCTCGTACACGATCGCGGGCCGTTCGCTGAACAGCGCCACCGCGCCCTCGACCTCGAGCGAGTCCACGTTCGCCTCGATCCCGAGCTCCGCGCCCTCCGGCGCGCCCATCGCCATCTCCGCGAGCGCCACGGCCAGGCCGCCGTCCGAGACGTCGTGCGCGGCGAGCGCCCAGCGCCCCTCGGCCACCGCGACCGCGAAGCGCTGCAGGCGCGCCTCGTGCTCGAGGCTGAGCGCGGGGGGCGGGCCGCCGGCCTCGCGCTGCACCTCGCGCCGGTAGGTCGAGCCCTCGAGCCCGTCGCGCGGCTCGCCCACGACGACGAGCACGCTGCCCGCGCGCCGCAGCCCGGAGCCCAGAAGCGTGCCCACGTCACGCACGACGCCCGCGCACATGACGATCGGCGAGGGCGGGATCGCGACCGAGCCGACCTGGTTGTACAGGCTCACGGTCCCGCTCACGAACGGCAGCGGCGCGCCCGGCGACGCGAGGCCCCCGAGCGCCGCCGCCGCCTCCGCGAGCCCCTCGATCGTGGCCTCGAGGTCGCCCATCACCGCCGGGTCCTCGGGGTGGCCGAAGTTGAGGCAGTCGGTGAGCGCCCACGGCCGCGCCCCCACCACCGCGACGTTGCGCGCGGCCTCCGCGACCGCGTGCCGCGCGCCCAGGGCCGGGTCGCCCGCGCACCACCATGGGTTGCCCCCGACGCCGAACGCGACGCCGGTCGGGCGCTCGGGGTGCACGCGGATCGCGGCCGCGTCGCCCTCGCCCGGGCGCAGCCAGGTGCGGCCCTGCACCTCGCTGTCGTAGTGGCGGAAGAGGTACTCGCGCGAACCCACGTGGTCGCCCTTGAGCAGCGCCAGCAGGGCCGCGTGCGGGCTGACGGCGCGCCGCTTCGCGCGCGCCGGCGCCGGCCGCTCGCGCCGCTCCGCCGGCCGCTCGATGCGGCGCCCC
>JBAIWU010000004.1:0-2252 GCA_037917155.1 Candidatus Eiseniibacteriota bacterium | reverse complement strand
CGCGCTCCTCGATCCGCGCGCGCCCTACCTCGTGCCGCTCCTGCTGCTCGTGCTCGCGCGCGCGTTCCTCGCCACGCAGATCCAGTTCGCGGGCGAGGACGCGCTCATCACGTTCCGCTACGCGTGGAATTTCGCGCACGGGCTCGGGCCGGTGTTCAACGCCGGCGAGCGCGTGTTCGGCTACACCTCGCCGCCGTGGATGGCGTGGATCGCCCTGGGCATCCGGCTCGGTCTGGACCCGCTGCTCTGGACGCGGGCGACGCTGTGGGTCGCCGATGCGGTGACGCTCGTGAGCCTGGCGGCGCTGCTCGAGCGCCATGCCTCGCGGGGGGCGGCCTGGTGCTTCGCGACGTTCCTCGCGGCGTGGCCGTTCTTCGCCGCGCTCGCGTGCTCGGGGCTCGAGAGCGGCGTGATGGTCGCGCTCGTCGCCGTGACCGCGGCGCTGATCGACCGCCGGCGCGCGGCGGCCGGCGTGACGCTCGGCCTGCTCGCGGTGATCCGGCCCGAGGGGCTGCTCGCCGCCGCGGTGCTCGCCGTGTGGGCGGGCCGTCGCGAGCGTGTCACCGCCGCGGCGATCCTCGTGGTCACGATCGGCGCCCTCGCGATCTACTACGGCTCGCCGGTCCCGCAGAGCGTGGTCGCCAAGCAGTCCGTCTACGGCGCGCCGGGGCCGCTCGCGGCGCCGCAGTGGTGGTTCTGGACGTTCCCGATGCCGGTCAAGCTCGAGCAGGGCGCGCCCTCGGACGCCGTGAACCTCTCGCTCTTCGCGCTCGTCACGTTCCCCGGCGCGCTGGCGGCGCTGCCGCTGGCGTGGGCGCGACGGCGCACGGCGCTCGCGGGCGCGGTCGCGGCGCTCGGGATCGTGTGGGCGGCGCTGCTCGGCGTGGGCGCGAGCTACTTCTTCTGGTACATGGCCGCGCCCGCGACCGCGTGGGGGCTGCTCGCGAGCGCGGGCCTGCCGCGCATCACGCGCGGCTGGCCGCTCTACGCGTCGGTCGCGATCGCGCTCGCGTCGCACTGGCTGTTCGAGCCGGTGCTCTACTCCGGGCGCGCGAACACCGAGGGGCTCGCGTTCGGCACCGTGGCGGACTACGTCGGCGCGCGGGCGCGCCCCGGCGAGTCGGTCATGCTCGAGCCCATCGGCACGATCGGCTGGCGCAACCTGCCGCTGCGCATCGTCGACGAGGTGGGGCTCGTCTCGCCCGAGGCCACCGTGGCCCGGCGCGACGGCGCGGGCTGGTACGCGCGCCTGCTCGCGCGCCGCCGCCCGGACTGGCTCGTCGTGCGCGCCGGGCTGCTGCGCGGCGCGGCGTTCGCGGGCGCGGCGGCGCCGTTCCGCGACCCGGCCGAGCAGGCGCAAGCGCTGGCGCCCTACGCGATCGTCGCGGGCTCCGACAGCACGGCCGGCGACCAGGCGCTCATGGTGCTGCGCCGCCGCGACGGCATGCGCTGACGCGCGGCCACGCCCCACCGGCGCGGCGTCACGCGGCGTCGGTCAGCAGGATGGGCGCGCCCTTCGTGACCACGAGCGTGTGCTCGTGGTGCGCGGAGAGCGAGCCGTCGACGGTGCGGATCGTCCAGCCGTCGCGGTCCTCGTACGAGTCGCCGCCGCTCATCGCGATGATGGGCTCGACGGTGATCACGAGGCCCTCGGTGATCCACTCGCGCGCGGTGGGATCGAACCAGTTCGGCACCATCGGGTCCTCGTGGATCGTGTGGCCGATGCCGTGCCCGGTGAGCGCGCGCACGACCGAGAAGCCGCGCCGGCGCACCTCGGCCTCGATGACGCCGCCCACGTCGCACACGCGCCGCCCCGGGCGCACCTCGCGCAGCGCGCGGCGGAACGCGGCCTCGGCGCAGGCGGCCAGGCGCAGCGCGCGCTCGGCGACGCGGCCCACGGGGCGCGTGACCGCCGCGTCGGCCATGTAGCCGTCCTTCTCGACCGTGACGTCGAGCTTCACGAGGTCACCCTCGGCGAGCACGCGGCGCTCGCTCGGGATGCCGTGCACGATCTCGTCGTTGACGCTGATGCAGGTCTCGCCGGGGAAGTCGTAGACGAGCCGCGGCGCCGAGCGCGCGCCGTGCGCGCGGAACACCCCGCCGGCGATGCCGTCCAGCGCGGCCGTGCTCACCCCGGGCGCGACGGCGGCGCTCATCGCGTCGAGCGCCAGGCGCACGACGCGGCCCGCGGCGCGCAACGCCAGCAGGTCGCGTTCGTCGTCGATGGACATGGAAGCCTCCGGTCGGTCCCG
>JBAIWU010000003.1:0-3202 GCA_037917155.1 Candidatus Eiseniibacteriota bacterium | reverse complement strand
CGGCGAAGGCGTCCGCGCGCGCCACGTCGCGCCGCCCGGCGACGCGCAAGACGACGTCGCGCAAGGCCGCGTCGAAGTCGACGGCGAAGGCGCGGCGGCGCGCGACACGCGCCGGCGTGACGAGCCGCACGAAACGGCCGGTCGCGCCGCGTCGCGGCGGCAAGCGAGCGAAGGCGACCAGGCGTACACGCACGCGAGCGAGCGCGTCGCGCCGGAGGATTGCGCGCCCGACCCGCCGGCGTTCGCCCGGGAGATGAGCGCGCCTCGGCGTGTAGAGTCAGTCGACATGGTTTCGTGCGAACAAACCGACGAGAAATCGCGCACCGGGCCCGATCAGGCGGCATCTTGAGCCATCGCGTCAGAGTGTTCGGTGCTCGGGGGCGATGCGATCATCCATTCGGACACTTCTCGCGGTAAGAATTGACCTGACAAGCCGGTAGTGGCAGGATCATTTCAGAGTTCAGGCTTCATCGCAGTCCGCAGCATCCAGCTTTCCCGCTCCGCTGGTCGCGTAGTCGCATACCCCCGTCGGCGACGTGACGTTCTCGCAGCCCATTAGAGTCGGCGGAGCACTCACGCAGCCTGAGACCAATGCACCAGGGGAGGGGGTTCATCATGAGGCTCGCTACAAGGACGGCCGCAGCTATCGTGATCGCAGCGCTCGGGTTTTCCGCCGCCGCTGCCAATGCGTTCACGCTTCGTAATCCGCAGATCGTGTTCAACAGCGTCATGCTCCAGGGCTACCTGAGCGCATGGGACGGCGGGATCAACGCGAACACGGACCAGCTCAACGCGCAGACGTTCTCGACGGGCATCACGGGCAACACCGACTTCACGCTCATGCTGAAGAACGGGAACGCCGTGGGCACGTCGGTCGGTATCTACAACGGCAGTGCCGTGGGGACGCCGACGCTGTACCAGCTCTTCCCGTCGGCCGCCACTTCGGGCTATTACGTGGCGTGCCACTTCGACGTCACGGGCTCGCTCACGGTGTCGCTGTTCGACAACAACAGCGTCTACCTCGGCCAGGTGACGTACCTCGGGGTCGACCGCTCGAACTTCGGCTTCTACATCACCGGGCCGAACGGGACGAAGTACTCGCAGGACAGCCGCAATGGTGGCCTGCCGCAGGCGCTGACCTACGCGGGCACGGGCATCAACGTCGGCGACTACTTCGAGTGTCTCGAGCCGGGAACGTTCGATCCGAATTACTTCGGCGCGTTCACGGGCTCGATCCTCGTGCTGCAGTCGGTGACGCCGACCCCGGTCGCCACCCGCACGAACAGCTGGGGCGCGCTCAAGGCGGCGTATCGCTAGGCCGTCGGCCCGTCGACCATCGAAGCACGGCATCACGGCGAAGCCCCCGAGCCCATTGGCCCGGGGGCTTCGTGCTGTCGGCCGCACACCGGGGGCCCGGCGGGGGCGCCCCGGCGGCCGCGTCCGGCCCTCCGGCCCATCTCTCTCCGGAGGTTGCACGGCCCGACAAACTGGTAAACTCATGTTGATGCGGACAAGCCGGACGACGGCCCCGTGCGGGGCACGGGCCGCGGACGACCGAGTGCAACCGCGCTCCCCCCCGCGCATCGAATGCAGGGCGATTCGCGTACCCCCCGCGAGCAGCCGACACATCTCGCTCTTAACTCACGGCCGGACTCCGGCCCCGGGGAGTGCCGCATGATGGCGATGGGTCGCCGCCACCCGTTCGAAGTCCGCCGGAAGTGCGCGGGGCACCGCGTGCCGCGGTCCGCCGCTCGCGCGGGGCCGTGCGGGGTGACGGCGCTCGCCTTGGTCCTGGCCTGCCTGCTGTCCGCGGGCCGCGCGGGAGCGCAGGCGGCTCGGCAGGACTTCTACATCACCAATGGCACCGTCAACGCACAGGTGCTCGCGGGCAACTCCCTCTACATCGGGGGCAGCTTCACCAACGTCGGGCCGGTGATCGGCTGCGGCGTGCCTCTCGATCCGGCCACCGGGTCGCCCGTGCCCGGCTTTCCCCAGGTCAACGGACACGTCAACGCCGTCCTGGCGGACGGCTCGGGGGGCTGGTTCGTCGGCGGGGCGTTCTCGCAGGTCGGGGGCGCGAGCCGCGCGAACCTCGCCCACGTGCGGTCCGACCTCAGCGTCGACGACTGGAACCCGGGCGCGAACGACCAGGTCCTCGCGCTCGCGATCGAGGGCGGCACCGTCTACGCCGGCGGCGCGTTCACGTCCGTGGGCGGCAACGACCGCAGCCGGCTGGTGGCGATCGACGCGGCCACGGGCGGGGTGCTCGGGTGGAATCCGGGCGCCAACGACCTCGTGCGCGCACTCGCGGCCAGCGGCAACACCGTGTACGCGGGCGGGCGCTTCTCGATCATCGGCGAGGCGCCGCGCAACTACGTCGCCGCGCTCGACGCGCGCACCGGGCTCGCGCTGCCGTGGAACCCCGGCGCGTCGCTCGAGGTCTACGCGCTCGCCGCGCGATCGGGCCTCGTCTACGCGGGCGGCCAGTTCACGATGATCGGTGGGCAGTCGCGCAACCGCATCGCCGCGGTCGACTCGGCCACGGGCGTGCCGGCCATGTGGAACCCGAACGCCAACGGCCAGGTGAGCGCGATCGCGTTCGGCGCGACGTCCGTATACGTCGGGGGGTCGTTCACGACGATCGGCTCCACGAGCCGGCTGCGCGTCGCGGAGATCTCGACCGCCACCGGGGCCGCGACCGCGTGGGACCCGAGCGCGAACGGCTCAGTCTCGGCGCTCGCCGTCTCGGGCGCGACGGTCTACGTGGGCGGCGACTTCCTCTCGATCGGGGGACAGCTCCGCAGCCGCCTCGCGGCGATCGACGTCGGCACCGCCCTGGCCACCGCGTGGAACCCGGTCGCCTACGCCACCGTGCAGGCGATCGCGGTCTCCGGTGGCGTCGTGTACGCGGGCGGCACCTTCGGGGGCGTGGGCGGGCAGGTGCGCAACAACCTCGCGGCGCTCGACCTCATCACGGGCGCACCGACCTCGTGGAACCCGAACGTCAATGGCGCCGTCCTCGCGCTCGCCCTGAACGGCAACACGCTCTACGCAGGCGGCTCGTTCACGCAGGTGGGCGGGATAGCGCGCAACGGCCTCGCGGCGCTCGACCTGCCGAGCGGCACTCCCCTCGCGTGGAACGCCGCCACCGACGGCCAGGTCACCGCGATCACCGTGGACAACGGCGTCGTCTACGTCGGTG
>JBAIWU010000002.1:0-11350 GCA_037917155.1 Candidatus Eiseniibacteriota bacterium | reverse complement strand
CGTCGCGACGATCGCCTCCTGGAAGCGCCCGGCCAGGTGCAGTCGCTCGCCGCCCCCGGCGAGGCGGACGGGCACGAGCCCGGCCGCAGAGCGATCGAGCGCCCATTCCTCCGCGGCCGTGAGGACGACGCGGCGCGGCACGAGCGAAGCGGGCGGGACGACGGCGGTTCGCGGGGCCCGCGGGCCGCGCGCGAGGGCGGGCGCTGTCGCGAGGACGGCGAGCAGCAGCGGCACCAGCACGGTGGGGGCGGCCGACCGAAGCATGACACCTCTCCGTGCGCGGCCCGGGCGGAGGCTCGAAGCGGCCCGCCGGATCGCATCACGGCGTCCATGATAGCACGGCGCCGCCCGGGCCCCGCGCCGCGCCAGCCCGCCACGCGATGCCCCGCGCGGGCGCGCCGCCCGCTGGAGCCCGCGGGCGGATTGTGGAACCCTGCCGCCGTCGTTCCCCCCCGAGCGGAGGAAGCCATGGCCCTGATCGAGGTCGAGCGCGCCGGCGCGCTCGCGCGCGTGTGGTTCAACCGTCCCGAGGTCCACAACGCCCTCTCGGCCGAGCTCGGCGCGGCGCTGCTCGACGCGCTGCACGCGCTCGCGCACGACGACACGGTGCGCTGCGTCGTGCTCGGCGGCCGCGGGCCGAGCTTCTGCGCCGGCGCCGACATCGGCGGCATGCGGGCGAGCGCCGGGGCGTCGTTCGAGGCGAACCTCGCCGAGGCCGAACGGCTCGGGCGCGTGTTCGCGGCGCTGGCCGACCTGCCCAAGCCGGTGGTGGCCCGCGTGCACGGCGGCGTGTACGGCGGCGGCGTGGGCTTCGCCTGCGCGTGCGACGTCGCGGTGGCGGCCGCCGACGCGACCTTTGGCCTCACCGAGGTGAGGCTCGGCATCCTGCCCGCGCTCATCTCGCCGTACGTCATCCGGCGCCTGGGCGACCGCCACGCGCGCGAGCTCATGCTCACGGGCGAGCGCTTCGGCGCGCCCGAGGCGCTGCGCGTCGGGCTCGTGCACCACGTCGTGCCCGCCGCCGAGCTGGACGCGAAGGTGAACGAGCGCGTCGCCGAGCTGCTCAAGGGCGGCCCGAAGGCGCAGGGCCGGATCAAGATGCTGCTCGAGCACTGGGCCGACGCGACGTGGGAGGAGTACCGCGCGGGCTTGCCGCGCACGCTGGCGGAGGTCCGCGGCGGCGACGAGGCGCGCGACGGGCTCGCCGCCTTCCTCGAGAAGCGCCCGCCGAAGTGGACGGCCTGAGGCCGTCCTGCGCGCGACGGGCGGGTCAGAGCCCGCCGGCGCCGAGCACCCATTCGCGGCCGCGCCCGTAGCGGATCGGCGGCACCTCGACCGGTTCGCCATTCCGGGTGAGGCCGCCGATGCGAAGCGTGATCGCCTCGTCCACCGGGACGCGCGCGACGTAGCGCAGGTCGAACCAAGCCCCCTTGCGGCCGATCGGCGGCGGAGGCGGCCCCGCCCCGTCAGGAGAGCGGGCGAACCGGCGCTCCGGCCCGGGCGTCAGGACGCTGCCGTCCGCGCGCTCGATCGTGACCCGGTCGACGTCCAGCCCGATCGCATCGCCGGTCCCCGCCGGCGCGACCCACAGCCGCAACGTCACGAACCGGTCCACCGGGCCGTTCGCGGTGCCCTCGATCGCCTCCTCGACGACGTTGTCGTCGCCCCGGTCGAGGAAGAAGACCGGGACGACCGGCAGCGGCACGAGCAGGAACGGCCCCACGAACATCGTGCGATCGGCGCGGTTCACGAGGTGCGCCTCGATCGCGACCCCCGCCACCTCGATCCGCGCGCCCGCCCGGCGGCCTCCGAGGTGCCAGAGGTGGTTGGTGCCGGCCGTGAGCGGCGGTGCGTGCCGGGCGTCCGGCAGCGGCGGCACCGGGACGCTGACGTCCGACCGCACGATCGCCGAGCAGCCTTGGAGCAGCGGCGCGAGGCCGAGGACGACGACGAGACGACGACCGGTTCGGAACATGGCGGCCCGCCCTTCCGGTTCCGTGCGACGGTGGGTCCTCGGGGGCGACGGCGGCCAGTGTGGCACAGGACCGCCCCGGTGGCGATGCCGGGCCCGTCGCGTCGCACCGGGCGGGTCTTTCGCGTAAGCTCCCGCCACCCATGTTCCGCAAGGTCCTGATCGCCAACCGCGGCGAGATCGCCTGCCGCATCGCCGCGACGCTGCACGAGATGGGCATCCGCTCGGTCGGGATCTTCTCCGAGGCCGACCGCGGGGCGCTCCACACCCGCGTCTGCGACGAGACGCGGTTCGTGGGCCCGGCCGAGGCGCGCGAGTCGTACCTCAACATCCCGGCCATCCTCGAAGCGGCCCGCGACAGCGGGGCCGAGGCGGTGCACCCGGGCTTCGGCTTCCTGGCCGAGAATGCCGCGTTCGCGCAGGCCGTCGAGGGCGCCGGGCTCGCGTTCATCGGGCCCACCGCCGACCAGGTCCGCGCCATGGGCGACAAGCGCGCGGCGCGCGCGCTCGCCGCGAAGGCCGGCGTGCCGGTCGTGCCGGGCGCCGAGGCCGACGACGTCGCGGCGCTCGTCGCGGCCGCGGCGCGCATCGGCTACCCGGTCATGGTCAAGGCGGCGCTGGGCGGCGGCGGCAAGGGCATGCGGGCCGTGACGACCGATGCGGAGCTGCGCGAGGCGATCGAGTCCGCGCAGCGGCTGGCGCGCTCGGCGTTCGGCGACGCGAGCGTGTTCCTCGAGAAGCGCATCGAGCGCGCGCGCCACGTCGAGGTGCAGGTGCTGGGCGATGGCCGCGGCGACGCGGTGCACCTGTTCGAGCGCGAGTGCTCGCTCCAGCGCCGGCACCAGAAGGTGATCGAGGAGGCGCCGTCGCCCTCGGTGGACGCGGCGACGCGCGAGGCGATGACGGCCGCGGCGGTGGCGCTCGCGAAGGCGGTCTCGTACCGCGGCGCCGGCACCGTCGAGATGCTGCGCGCCCCGGGCGGCGAGTTCTACTTCCTCGAGATGAACACGCGGCTGCAGGTGGAGCACCCGGTGACCGAGTTCATCACCGGCGTCGACCTCGTGCGCGCGCAGCTCCACGTGGCGGCCACGGGCTCGCTGCCGTTCGCGCAGAAGGACGTCAAGCGGCACGGGCACGCGATCGAGGCGCGGCTGTACGCCGAGGACGCCGCGCGCGGGTTCCTGCCGCAGGCCGGCACGGCGCTGCGCGTGCGCTGGCCGCACGGCCCGTTCACGCGCGTCGACCGCGGCATCGAGGCGGGCGACGAGGTGACCGTGCACTACGACCCCATGCTCGCGAAGGTGATCGCGTTCGGCTCGACGCGCGCCGCCGCGCTGGCGCGGCTCACGGGGGCGCTCGACCCGATGCGCGTGCACGGCGTGGTGACGAACCTGCCCTTCCTGCGGGCGCTGACCCGCGCGCCCGAGGTCGCCTCGGCGTCGTACGACACGGAGTGGATCGAGCGCGAGTTCATGCGCGGCTTCGAGGCGCTCATGCAGGCGCCGGCGCCGGAGCTCGCCGTGGCCGCGGCGGCGATCGCCGAGGCGATGGGCGTGGGCCGCGTGCGCGCCGGCGAGGACCGCGGCGCGACGGTCCCCGAGCGCGACCCGTTCGCCACGCTGGGTCCGTGGCGCCAGCCGGGGCTCGACGCGTGAAGACCGCCTGGCGCGACGGCGAGCGCGTGCGGACCGCGGAGCTGGCGCCGCTGGGCGGCGGCCGGTTCCGCGTCGACGTCGACGGCACGCCGTTCGAGCTGCACGCCGAGGCGCTCGAGGACGGGCGCATGCGGCTGCGCACGGACTCGGGCGACACGGTCGCCGAGGTGACGGTAGCGGGCACGCGGCGCTTCGTGCGCCTCGGGACGCTCGACTTCGTGCTCGAGCGCGAGGCGGCGAGCCGGCCGCGCGCCGGCGGCGCGTCGCACGGCATGGTCGCGCCCATGAACGGCGTGGTGACCCGCGTGCTCGTCGAGCCCGACGACGAGGTCACGCGCGGCCAGCCGCTGGTCGCGGTCGAGGCGATGAAGATGGAGCACCTCGTCCGCGCGCCGCGCGACGGCCGCGTGAAGGTCGTGCACGCCGCGCCCGGCGCCATGGTGCAGGGCGGCACGACGTTGGTCGAGCTGCACCCGGAGGTGGAGGCATGAGCCCGCAGGACTCGGTCCGCACCGCGGCCTTCATCGTGCTGTTCGCGATCGTGGCGTGGCTGCTGTGGTCGCTGCACGAGGTGCTGCTCGTCGTGGGCTTCTCGGCGCTCCTGGCGTTCGCGCTCGATCCGCTCGTGTCGCTGCTCGAGCGCGTGAGGACGCCGTGGGGCGCCATCCGGCGCGCGATCGCCGCTGCCATCGTGCTCGTGGCGATCATCGTGCTCGGCGTGTGGGCGCTGATGGTGGCGCTGCCGCACCTGGCGCGCGAGCTGACGCGCTTCGTCGAGGGCGCGCCGGCCTCGCTCGACCGGCTGCTCGCCGCCGTGCGCGCGTTCGCGGAGTCGCGCGGCGCCGGCGCATGGCTGGGCCCGCTCGGCGGCGACGACCCGATGGGCGCCTCCGAGCTCGTGCGGCGCACGGGCGGCACGCTGCTGGGCGAGGTCGGGCACCTCTTCGGCTCGGTCGGCCACCTCGTCGGCATCGTGCTCGTGCCCATCCTCGCGTTCTGGCTGCTCGCCGAACGCGAGGCGGTCGAGCGCAGCACGCTCGAGTTCGTGCCCGAGGACCTGCGCCCGCGCGTGCGCCAGGTGCTCGCGGCGATCGACCGCGCGCTGCGCAGCTACGTGCGCGGCCAGAGCATCGTGTGCGCCACGATGGGGATCGGCGCGGGGCTGGCGCTGGCGCTGCTGCGGGTGCCGGTGCCCGCGCTGCTCGGCACGGTCGTCGCGGTGTTCGAGATCGTGCCCATCCTCGGCTTCTGGATCGCGTCGTTCGCGATCGTGCTCGCCGGCTGGGCCGCGTCGCCCGCGCAGGCGCTCTACGGCTGGCTCGCATACCTCGCGGTCAACCAGGCCGTTTCGCTGCTGGTGACGCCGCGCGTCATGGGGAGGCACATGAAGCTGCACCCGTTCGTCGTCATCGTGAGCATCCTCGCGGGCGGCACGCTGCTCGGCCCCGCGGGCGCCGTGCTGGCGTTGCCGCTGGCCGCCGCGATCCAGTCGGTCGTCTCCGAGTTCGCCCGCCGGGCCGAGCCGGCGCGCGCGGCGCACGCGTGAGCGCCCGGGCCCCGCTCGCGCGGCTGCTCGCCGCGGCGCTGCTGGCGGCGTGTGCCGCCGGCTGCGGCAGCGCCTCGAAGACGAGCGGCCCCGGCGCGCACGTCGGCACGCAGCAGGACGTCGCGAACATGCTCGACACCGCGTACGTGCGCGGCGCGCTGCCGCCGCCCAACGCCGACGGGAGCGCGAGCCTGCTCGCCGCGATGGATGTCCACGGCCTGCGCGCGGCTGCCGCGCTGTTCGTCTCGGGCTCTGGCTTCCCCTCCGCGGGCACGGTCAGCGTGCGCACGACGCCGCCCGCGCAGCCGCCGCAGGACGTGGCGCTCGACGTGCTGACGACGGACTACCAGGGCTCGCCCGCGTACGCGTACACGACGCTCGTCTCGCACCCCCTCGGCGTCGCGCTGGCGTTCGACGGCGCGGCCTACCAGCGCTTCACCGTGAGCGGCAGCGCCGCCGTGCCCGCGTTCGTCGACAGCGTGCAGTCGGTGACCGTGCCCGCGGTGTCGGCGCCCGCGGACGCCGCGGCCGCCCCGCGCGGCTCGGACCTCGTGGTCGCGTGGTCGGACGCCGGCGCGGACACGACCGTGTACGTGACCTGCGCGGTCACCTCGCTCGTGGACAGCTCGCAGGTGGCCGTCGGCACGCTCGTGCGCGACGTCGCGGGCACCGCGACGATCCCGGCCGCGCGCCTCGGCGCGCTGCCGGCCGGCGCGGCTCGCCTGGCGGTCGCGCGCTACCGGCTCGTCTACCACGTCCTCGCCGGCCACAGGACCGGGCTCGCGAGCGAGGGCACGACGGTGCAGGGGCTCACGCTGAACTGAGGCTGACGCGCCGCCGTCGCGAGCGGGTTCGCAAGCCGTGCGGCGCGAGCGGCTTCCGGCGGGCGGGCCGGGCGCGTGGATTCGGGCTCAACCGCGGGCTCGGCCGGGACGATAATTCCCCGCGAGGCGGCACCGGCGTTCGTGGAAATCGTTGCCCTCTGCGGAACGCCCTGATAAGGTCCCGTTGTCGCGCTGGCCGCAGGCGGCATCGAGACGCCCACCCTCGCGCGAGGCGGCGTCCGTGAACAGAGACCCGGGGCACCCAGGGTTGCTCAAGCACCTCGCTGTCACAGGCCCGGCACAACCGATTCTCCTGACCCGGCCCGCAGTTCGGGGCGGCATGGGTTGGGAGATTTCTCTTTTCGGGCCCGCAAAGGACTCATCGTGACCGTTCGCAAGTTCTCCATCGAACATCTCGATCCCGTCTCACTGCTCGGGCAGAACGACTCCCACCTGCGCCAGATCGAGCGCGAGTTGCCGGTGCGCATCACCCTGCGCGAGGGCACGCTCACGGTCGCCGGCGAGGAGGAGGACGTGACGCCCGCGGCGTCCACGCTGGCCGAGCTCATCGAGCTCGTCGAGCGGGGCAAGATCATCGAGGAGGCCGATGTGGCGACCGCGCTGGGACAGTCGCGCCGGGGCGACGACTCGCACCACGAGGGGCACGGGAACGGCAACGGCAACGGGCACTCGAACAACCGCGGCCGCCTCGTCGAGGCGTACGAGGGCGCGCCGGGCTACACGTTCGACCGCAAGGCGGTCCGCCCGCGCACGCCGACGCAGGCGCTCTACCTGAAGGCGCTCGAGCAGCACGACGTCGTGTTCGGCATCGGGCCCGCGGGCACGGGCAAGACGTACCTGGCGGTCGCGGCCGCCGTCGCGGCGCTGCGCTCGAAGCGCGTCGACCGCATCATCCTCGTGCGGCCGGCGGTCGAGGCCGGCGAGAGCCTGGGCTTCCTGCCCGGCGACATGCAGGAGAAGGTGGACCCGTACCTGCGGCCGATGTACGACGCGCTCGCCGACCTGATGTCGTACGACAAGATGCGCCGGTTCCTCGAGCTGGGCGTCATCGAGATCGCGCCGCTGGCGTTCATGCGCGGGCGCACGCTGCACAACGCGTTCGTGATCCTCGACGAGGCGCAGAACACGACCGTGCGGCAGATGAAGATGTTCCTCACCCGGCTGGGCGTGAACTCGCGCGCCGTGATCACCGGCGACCTGACCCAGATCGACCTCAAGACGCCCGACCAGTCCGGGCTCGTGAAGATCCAGGCCATCCTCGGGCACGTGCCCGGGATCCAGTTCGTGTACTTCCACCCCGAGGACGTGGTCCGCCACCGGCTCGTGCGCGAGATCATCCACGCCTTCGACACCTGGCACGCGCGCGCCGAGGGCGAGGCCGACGACGGCGTGGGCACGAGCATGGATCCCCAACTGGCGCCCGCGGAAGGGGATGCCGCCCCGGCGCCGGCCCCCGCGGACGACGGGGCCGGGGCCGCGGATGACGCGGGAGGATCTCCGGCGTAAGCTGCCCGCCGGCCGCTTCCGCACCGGAGAACCCATCTGAGTACACAGGACCTGCCCGCCGTCCCCGCGCTGCCGGACCGTGCCCGGACCGTGCGTTGGGGCTACTACGCCGCCCGGCTCGGGCTCGTGGCGCTGCTGCTCGCCGCGGCTGCCCTGCTGCCGACCGGGCACGACCCGGGCGACCGGCTCCGCCTGCGCGAGGGCGAGATCTCCCGCGAGCGCGTGGTCGCGCCGTTCGACTTCCGCGTCCAGAAGGACGAGACGACGCTGCGGCGCGAGCAGGAGGAGGCGGCGCTGGCGGTGCCGCCGGTGTTCGTCGAGGACGCGCGCGCGCAGTCGGAGATGATGAACCGCTGGACCACGTTCCAGGACCACGCGCTCGCGCTGGTCTCGGACGTGCGCATCAGCCCCGGCGACCGCGCGGCGAAGCTCAAGGCGCTGGGCGTGCCGATCGACGAGGACGCCGCGGAGGCGCTGGCGGCGCCGGGCCGCGCCCGCCGGGCGCTCGAGGCGCTGGGCAACTGGCTCGGCGAGGTCGCGGAGTCGGGCGTGGTCGCCGAGAAGAAGGGCGGCCTCGTGCTCGGCTACCGCATGGTCAGCCTGCGCTCGGGCGAGACCGAGGCGCCGGCGCCCGCGAGCCGCTTCTTCGAGAAGCGCGAGGCGCTCGACCGCATCGCGCAGCGCGCGACCTCGACGTTCGCCGGCGATCCGCGCAGCGTGCGGCTGGTGACGCAGCTCGCCGCGCCGTTCGTGCAGCCGACGATCCTCTACGACCGCGCCGAGACCGAATGGCGGCGCGTGCAGGCGCAGGGCGCCGTGTCGGGCGTGATCGGCACGGTCAAGAAGGACGAGCTCATCGTCGACGCGAACGAGCGCGTGGGCGCCGACGCGGTGCTCAAGCTGCGCTCGCTGCGCAACCTCGAGCTCTCGCGCAGCACGCAGAGCGAGTTCCTCTACCCGCCCGTCGCACGCATGCTGCTCATGCTGCTGTTCATCGCGGCGTTCACCACCTACCTGCGCATGGAGCTGCTGGCCGTCTACCGCGACAACGGCATGCTGGCCATGTTCACGCTGCTGACGCTCGCGGTGATGGGCTCGGCCGTGGTGCTCGTGCCGGTCGCCGGCCAGTCCGAGTTCACGGTGCCGATCGCGCTGGCGCCGCTCGTCGTGGCGTCGCTCATGGAGAAGCGGCCCGCGCTCGTGTTCACGCTCATGATCGCGATCCTCGTGACGGCCGTGCTCGAGCTGCGCGCACCGTTCGTGCCCGTCGCGATGATGGGCGGCGTCACCGCGGTCTACTCGGTGTCGCGGCTGCGCCACCGCTGGCACTTCCTGCGCGCGTTCTTCGCCATCGCGCTCGCCAACCTCGCGGCGATCCTCGCGTGGGACCTCGCGCGCACGATGCCCGCGCACATGGTGCTGCGCGACGCGATGTGGGGCGCCGCGAACGCGTTCCTCGCGACCACGCTCGCGTTCATGCTGCTGCCGGTCGTCGAGTTCCTCTTCCGCCTGACGAGCGACGTGACGCTGCTCGAGCTCTCCGACCTGAACCGTCCGCTGCTGCGTCGCATGCAGCTCGAGGCGCCGGGCACCTACCACCACAGCATGGTCGTGGGCTCGCTCGCCGAGGCCGCCGCCGAGTCGATCGGCGCGAACTCGCTGCTCGCGCGCGTGTCGGCCTACTACCACGACATCGGCAAGCTCGGGAAGCCGGAGTACTACGCCGAGAACGAACCCGCCTCGTCGCGCTCGCGGCACGAGAAGCTCACGCCGTCGATGAGCGCGCTCGTGGTGAAGTCGCACATCGCCGAGGGCCTCGAGCTGGCGCGCCGGCAGCGCCTGCCGCGCGCGGTCCGCGCCGCGATCCCAGAGCACCACGGCACGATGGTGATGGCGTTCTTCTACCACAAGGCGCTGGAGTCGGACCCCGGCGCCCGCCGCGAGGACTACAGCTACCCGGGCCCGCGGCCGCGCAGCAAGGAGACCGCGATCCTGATGCTCGCCGACGGCGTCGAGGGCGCCTCGCGCGCGCTGGCCGAGCCGACGCCGAGCCGCATCCGCGGCCTCGTGCAGCGCATCATCGACGAGCGCGTGCGCGACGGGCAGCTCGACGACTGCGACCTGACGCTGCAGGACCTCGCGCGCATCCGGGAGGCGTTCATCCCGGTGCTGACCGCCATCTTCCACGTGCGCGCCCCGTACCCCGAGGCGCCCAAGCGTCCCGCGCGCGAGGACCTGCGCCGCGACGCCACGTAGCGCGGGCGGGAGCGCCCGGGGCGGAAGCCGCGGGCGCCCCGCCCGGGCTCACCGGTAGATCGACTTGAGCCGGCCCCACGTCGGGGTGCGCACCGGCACGGCGGACGGGCAGAGCGTGACGTTCTGGGCGCCCGCGATCGCCGCGAGGTTCGTCGTGGCCGGCGCGCCGAGGGCGCACGTTCCCGCCGGGACGGACGGCAGCGCCTGGTTGGTGAGCCCGTGGCTCGCCTGCGGGTCATAGACGAGCGCGCACACGCCGATGCAGCCCGTGGGGCTGCCGACGGCGGCGAGCGGGATCGCCAGCTCGACGCCCGTCGTGACGCCCGCGCCGGAGGCCGCGGCGCAGCCCGCGCCGACGCCGCCGGTGTTGCGGTTGTCGATCGTCGCCTCGATGCCGTACGGGTTCGTGCCGCCCGTCAGGGTTCCGGGCGCGCCGGCGTTCGAGCCGCTGCCGAGCAGCACCGCGCTGCCGCCGCCGCCGGTGGGGAGCGTGCCGAACCAGGCCCACCGCGAGAAGCTGTTGTCGAGCGCGCCGCCCGGATAGAAGTTGAGCACGTAGTCGGGCGAGAAGCCGGCGTCGAACGTCAGGCCGGGCGCCGGGAAGTCGGTCGCGCCGACGTCGAGCAGCACGTTCTGGCCGCCCGGCTGCGTGTCGAGGAACACCTCGAGCATGTCGGCGTCGGTGCAGGCCTGGGTCCCGCAGATCGCGTCCTTGAGGTTGCCGGCGAAGAACAGGTAGAGCACGCCCTGGTCGATCGCGGCGTACGCACCGTCGAGCTCGCTGCCGTTCGTGAAGTCGAGCAGGCCGCTGGTCGCGTCGGGCGTGGGGCTCGTCTGCGTCGACTGCACGGCGAGCGGGGTGTAGCCGGGATCGAGCTGGCCGTCCACGACGATGGCGCGGGCGGGGGGCGCGAGGGCGAGGAGCAGCACGGCGAGGACGAGCGCGCGCATGAGGGCCTCCACGGGATGGTCGCGTCGAGGTGGCGCGAGGGGACAAGGATAGCACCGGCCTCGGGGGCATCGGTGGCCGAATCGCCCTCATGCCGGGGCCGGGAGGCCACGTTGCCGCACCGGCGCGGCTGCCGCAGAATGCCGCGCATGCCCACCACGATCGCCGCATCCGCCGGAGACCGCCGCCTCGCGGCGCCGCTGCGCGCGCTGGTCGCGCTCACGTTGAGGATGGAGGGCCGCCGCACCGGCGAGGTCGGCGTGCGCCTCACGGACGACGCCGAGCTGCGCGAGGTGAACCGCCGCTGGCGCGGGATCGACCGCGCCACGGACGTCATCAGCTTCGCCTACGACGAGAACGAGCCCGACGCGCACCACCGGCCCGTCGGAGGAGACCTCGTGATATCGCTCGAGCGCGTGCACGAGCAGGCGAGGCGCTGGCGCCAGAGCCAGGGCGCCGAGCTCGCCCGCCTCGTGATCCACGGCGTCCTGCACCTGGCCGGCCACGACCACGCGCGGCCCGCGGAGCGCACGCGCATGCGCGCTCGCGAGGACACGATCCTCGCCGCGGCGCGCGCCATCGTGCGCCGGCTCGACACGGCGATGCGCGCGCCGGCGCGGC
>JBAIWU010000001.1:0-2072 GCA_037917155.1 Candidatus Eiseniibacteriota bacterium | reverse complement strand
GGCCAGGTCTCGCCGTACGCGGCCGCCCACGTGGAGCAGCTGCGCGCCGAGATCCGTCTCCTCGAGGGTCGGCCGTCCGACGGAGTCGAGACCGCGGGGCGCTGCCTCGCCGCGTTCGCGTCCCTGCCGGCGCCGCCGGACCGCGCCGAGGCGGCGCTCGAGTTCGCGCGGCTGGCGCTCGCCGACGACCGCGAGCCCACCCCTCCGGTGGCGGGCTGGCTGGAGGACGCGGCCTCGCTGTTCGAGCGCCACGGCCACCACCGGGCGCGCGAGCAGGCGCTCGCGCTGCTGGTCGAGTGCCAGCGCCGCGCCGCGCCGCCGGCGGCCGCGAAGGCGCTCGACCGCAGCCTGATCGAGGCGGTGAGCCGCCTGCTGGGCTCGCTCTCCGACCCCAGCGAGGTGGCGCAGCGCGCGATGGCGATGGCGGTCGAGCAGCTCGAGGCCGAGCGCGGCGTCCTGCTGATGGCCGATCGGGACAGCGGCCAGCTGGTGCCGATCGCGGAGCACGGCGCGGTCGACGCGAGCACGCGCCGCGACGCGATGAGCTACAGCCGCCGCGTCGTGGAGCGCGTGGCGGAGAGCGGCGGGAGCCTGCTGATCGCCGACGCGCCCACCGATCCGCGCGCGCGCTCCGAGAGCGTGATCGGGCTGCGGCTGCGCTCCATCCTGTGCGTGCCCATGTACCTCGGCGGCCGCGTCGTCGGCGCCGTCTACCTCGACCACTCGAAGCGCGCGGACGCGTTCGACGACACCCAGCGCGGCGTGCTCGAGGGCTTCGCCCACCTCATGGCGGTGGCGCTCGAGAAGAGCCGCGGGCACGACGAGGTGCAGCGCGCCAACGAGCAGCTCGTGGGCGAGAACCTGCGGCTGAGCCGCGAGGTCGCGCTGCGCTTCCAGACCCACGCGATGATCGGGCTGAGCACGCCCATGCAGCGCGTGCTGGCCACCGTCGAGCGCGCCGCCGCCACCAGCGCCTCGGTCCTGATCACCGGCGAGCACGGCACCGGCAAGGAGCTGGTCGCCAAGGTCCTGCATCACAGCGGCAAGCGCCGGCTCGGCCCGTTCGTCACGGTGAACTGCGGCGCCATCACCGAGACGCTGCTCGAGAGCGAGCTGTTCGGCATCCTGCCGAACGTGGCGACCGGCGTGCGCGGGCGGGACGGCCGTTTCGTGCAGGCGGACGGCGGCACCCTGTTCCTGGACGAGATCGGGGACATGCCGGCGAACCAGCAGGTGGCGCTGCTCTCGGCGCTGCAGAACCGCGAGATCACGCCGGTCGGCGGGCACCGCCCGATCCCGGTGGACGTGCGCGTGATCGCGGCCACCAACCAGGACCTCCGCCAGCGCGTCGAGGAGGGCCGCTTCCGCGTCGACCTGTTCTACCGCCTGAACGTGATCCCGATCGAGGTGCCGCCCCTGCGCGAGCACAAGGCCGACATCCCCGCGCTCGTGCACCACTTCGTGAAGGAGTTCGCGCGCCAGCAGGAGCGCGACGCCCCCGAGCTCTCCTCGGACTTCATCCCCGTGCTCATCGAGAGCGACTGGCCGGGCAACGTGCGCGAGCTGCAGAACTACGTCGAGCGCGTCATGGCGATGACGCCCGGCCGCGTGCTGCACCCGCGGCCGTTGCCGCGCGACCTCGAGAGCCGCGACGTGGCCCGGTCCGCCTCCCGCCATCGCCGGCTCGCCGACCAGGTCGAGGAGCTGGAACGGCGGCTGGTGCGCGAGGCGAGCGAGCGCGCGGAGGGCAACGTCAGCCGCGCCGCACGCGTCCTCGGCCTCACCGAGCAGTCGATGCGCTACCGCATCCGCAAGTACACGCTCGAGCCGGCTCGCCGAAATCGGCGTCCTCGCCGAAAGTAGCGAACTCCACTCAAACCCCTGCGCGCCAGACCGCTGCGCGCGAAGCCGCGGACCGGTTCGCCGATTTCGGCGAATCCAGGGCGTTCAGCGCCATCTCACCCTCCGCGGGAGAAGCCAGCCTCAACTCATTGAACGGGAATCCGCTCGCGGCGGTGGCCGCGCGCGCGCGCGCGGTGGCATGGGAATCGCCATGGGCGCCGTGCGGCCGA